>JBNJGX010000016.1:3496-19070 GCA_051748025.1 Bacteroidota bacterium | reverse complement strand
ACCCAGGGAGCAATTTCCAGGTATTCATTCAGTTTAGTCATTTCGCCATCGTTTTTTTCAAAGATTACGAAACTGTAAACTACGGCAAGTAACAATGTTGTGAGATATTTGAGATATGATTCGATTTTTTCCGCTCCTGATTTGTTTCTGTATCTTACATACATCCCGATTGCTACAGGTATCAAAATCATGAAAAATATTTTAATTATCATTGAAGACACTGGCATGGCAATTAACCCTGCATCGCCGGTAAAAAAATACAACGAAAAATACACGATGGCTGGCAAGGTTATTAATATCAGGATTGAATTTAAGCTTGTCAATGAAATACACAAGGGGACACTTCCTTTTAACCAATATGTGATTAGATTTGCTACTGCACCGCCGGGACAGGCAGCAATGATCATAATCCCAACTTTTAATTCAGGTGACAGGCCTGAAATATTCGCAATACCAAAGGCAATCAGGGGTAACAAAATCATCTGGGAGATAAGCCCTATTACCACTTGTCTCGGGTTTTTAATGATTTCCTTAAAATCCCTGATATCAAGGGAAAGTCCCAGGTTTATCATTATTATCCCAATAACGATAGGTAACATATATGTTGATGCAAAATTGCCTTCCATTGTCAAAAATTGAGAAGGTCAAAAGTATGTATTTTACTTATAAGCGCAAGGGATAATGTTTAAAAATGCAGTTTTCTTTTGTTTTATGTGCAGGGAACAAACAAGTCATCCCGTGAGTTGATACAAAATACCGGGGTGCCGTATTTATTGGCTGCAATTTTGGCATCCCTGTCTCCTAAAAGACGATCAAACAAAGATGGAGCCGGACCGAGGTGTAATATATATATATTGTTTTTGTTGGATTTCACAATGTTTTTTTCTGTTTTTACAACTGAATTTTCTGAAGTTAGTTTTTCGGTATCAATGTCATGATCGCCGCAAAAGGAATGCATGAATGAATAATTTTGTTTTATTGATGTTTCGTTGGTTTGTGGCATTGTCAATTGTACCTGTAAATCCATATATTTTGAAAGATGAACCAGCCAGGGGCTGACAATTTTCTGTGTCTTACGGGAGTTAGCCAGAAAACAGATATGAGAGGGAATGTGAAATGTGTTGTTTTCCGGGATAATCAAGCAAGGGATGCGGGAATTCCTGAGCATTTTCATTAGCACCGTGCTGCTAAGAAACTGAACATCCTTGTATTTATGAACAGGAACAAGGGTGAAAATTGCATCCCGCGCTTCTGCTATCTCGTAGATTAAAGAACAATTGCATCCTTCTCTGATGTAATTTTTACCTGTATGGGCGCCTGATTCATCCCTGAATTGATTTAATTTTTGATTGATTTCTGAATCAGTGATATTTTTGTTAAATACTATTCTGGTATTATGGTCTTTTACAAAAAGCAAATCAATGGCACGTCCGGTTTTTTTGTGTAAAAAACCTGTCCACAACTTAAGATTATCGGTGACGTCGGTAAAGTCAACATAACATAATATAGGTTGTGTTTCCATAATACTGTAAAAGTAGGGATAAAATTAATAAACTGACCAATCAGTATTGCATAAAAACGGTGGTGTAATTGTCACCTTTAACCCTGAAGCTTGCTTTTTCAAATTTCGGGTAGCCCAATTTGGCTTTTGCGTTTTCAGAGAAGCAATATCCTTCCTGTGGTATGCCAAGGAAGTTTTTATCCATTTCATTATTGTTATTCTCATCATGCAAAATGGCCATGGCGTATTTGCCGGCGGGTACATTTTCAAACCTGATTGTGGTATTGCCTTTGTTTGCTTCGGTTTTTTTCCCCATAAAAATGTCTTCTTTATCTTCCGAAGGGAAAGTTTCGGCACTGTTATAAAGGGCAGCACTAATGTATCCCTTGTCTGATCTGACATTGTTAACTTTTACCTCAATGGTATATTCCTGGGCAAATATGCCGGTACTGAGGAGTGTTATTATAATAAATACAAAGTAAGATTTTATCATATTGTAAAAATTTAATTGGTTGATATACATACAACGAAGCTTATAAAAAATTATTTTAAAGGGGAGTCCGGTTCGTTTTTCATGGCTTTGAAAAAGGCCCGGTCAAGAAATGCCGGCCAAAACTTTTTAACAAGATTGGTAATTACACCAACAGTTGTTAGCACAATAAACCTTCGCCGCTGGCGTATGGCTTTATAAATTTTCCGGGCGACTTTTTCAGGGGACATCATGTTGCTTTCGTTACGAGGGGATGTTCCCTGCGGTGTGCCATCGGCGGTGAGTGCTGATTTTCTGACGTTGCTGGCTGTGAATCCGGGTGCAATAATCAGTACATGTAAATTTTTGTGTAAATTTTCAATACGCAATGCTTCAAGAAATCCCTGCATGGCGAATTTGGAAGCGCTGTATCCTGAACGGGCCGGCAACCCGTGTATCCCTGCAACGGATGTGACACCAACTACAGTTCCTTCAGTTTTCACAAGCCAGGGTAATGCATATTGTGTGCAATAAACCGTTCCCCAGAAATTGACATCCATCAGTTGACGCATAACATCTAAATCCATATTTTCAAATAATGCCCGCATGGAAATGCCGGCGTTATTGATCAAAATATCAATGCGTCCGAACTTGCCAGTGGTTTTTTCAATGAGTTTCTTACAATCCTCCGGATTAGTAACGTCTGTTTTTACAGGCAGAACATCTGTGGTATTTGCTATTTCATCTGCGTATTTGTTTAGCTTCTCTTCGCTTCGTGCAGCCATAACAACCCCAAAGCCTTTACGGGCATATAACCTGGACAATGCAAGTCCAATGCCTGACGAAGCACCTGTTATTACTACTACTTTCAGTTGGTTCATAATACAGAGATTTATGTAATGTATGTTTGGATTTAGTTGTTTTCATAAAACTCAACAATAGCATTTGCAAATTTATTATGGTCTCCTATATTATAATATAGATCACCATTGATTTCAACAACAGGAAAACGTACTGTATAGCCTTTAGATTTATCATCAAGTGACTGATAGATATTATTTTCCAGTTCATTATATAGATCTTCATTGGAAATATTGGTTTGCTCATAATCTATTTCGTGACTATCAAGAATATCTTTTACTGTTTCACATCTCGAACAAGAGGGACTATAAAAAATGGTAATGCTTTTAATCCCCTGATTTGAATATAGCTCTGGGTTAAAAGACTGCCTTTCTGGTTTCTTATCATCTTCAACTTGTGCTGACAAGGAACTTAAAATAAAGATAGAAAACACAACCAATATTAATTTCTGTTTCATAATAATTCGTTTTATATTAAAAGATAACAATTATAATTATAGTGATAAAATTATTTTTCAGATAATCTGGCATGCAGATTGTTAAAACTTTCAAACGGCCCTTTGCATGCTATCATTTTTAAAATAAATTCAGGTATATTTTCTTTAATTTTTAGGGTTAATTCGTAAGTAACCCTGACATTATTACCTCCATCCGGGAATAAATGCCAATACACTTCAGAAAATTGCTGACGTTCAAATTTGTCTTTTTCAGGGATATAATCAGGAATGGAATGGCTGTGTAAAATAATTTTCTTACCTTGTCTCTGTGGCTTTGCCATTTTAGTTACCACATCCCTGTCCTGAAAAGGCCATGGGATATTTGATACGGTGTATAAAACCCTGTTATTTTTGTTTTTGTCCAGCCATTTTGCTTGCTCACACCGGTATATCCATTCAGGATAAGTTTTAATATTGTCATATACTTCTTCAATAAGTACATTATAATTAACAGGAAATGATGTTTTTACCCGAACCCGGTACGTTTCTTCCCCGGATTGTTTAAAATATACCTGCAGGTTTTCGTTTTCTTTTTGTAACTCCCAATTAGACTGAGACAGCAAATATCCGGGCAGGAAAATAAATGTAATTATTATAAAAATAAACTTATACTTTTGCATTATCTCCGAATTTTTATAAATTTATGACCAAATGGCATGCCACAAAAATAAAATAATTACAGATATGAAAGTATTTTTTTCTGTTGTATTGTTGGCCTTGAGTTTGCAAGCGTGTGAGGTACTGGAACAATTGCCTGATTCGTATGGAAAAACATCCGGTCTGACAGAATCAGAAATGCGTGAAGGTCTGAGGGAGGCACTTGAGGTTGGTATTGACAAATCAGTGAGCAGGGCTTCAGTAACTGATGGTTTTTATCGCAATAAAAAAATAAAAGTGCCTTTTCCCATGGAAGCGCATAAAGTACGTGAAGCTGCCATAGATTTTGGCCTCGAAAATAAGGTGGAGGAATTCGAAAAGACACTGAACCGGGCTGCTGAAAATGCATCTTCTGAGGTAAAACCGATTTTTATGGATGCCCTTAAAGAAATGGGTATAAAAGATGCACGTGATATTTTGAACGGGGCGGATGACGAAGCTACCCGTTATTTTGAACGAAAAACCAGGGATGAACTTGAGAAAGTTTGTTACCCTGAAGTTGAAAAAGTGACGTCACAGGTGCAGCTTACCAAACATTGGGAACCAATTATCAAAACATACAACAGGGTAAGGATGATGTCCGGAGATCCGGAAATAAACCCGGATCTGGATGAATATGTTACTGAGAAAACAATTGATGGTTTGTTTGTGTTAATTGGAGAAGAAGAGAAAAAGATACGTGAAAATCCTGAAAAACGGGTAACAGAATTGCTGAAAAAAGTTTTTGGTTCATTGTAAAGTTTAATGTAACTAACCAGTCATAAAGATTTCTGTAAATTACGGTTAAAAACGGTTAATGGATGTTAGTAATAGTTAAAATCGGTTGCTTATGAAAACGAGCACCCTTTACGAGATGTTGATGTTTAATAGAAATATTTGCAGTTTTGAGGGTTATATTGATTCTCTGTACAGAATTGACAGAAATGGAAAATACTGCCCTTTTGGCAGGGAAATTACAATTTATCACAACCGTTTTTAACCTATGTTAACCGTTATTAACCATTTTTTACTGATTAGAGAAAGATTAATTAACAAACATCTAAAAATACAAACATTATGAAAAAATTAATCGAATGTGTTCCCAACTTTAGTGAAGGATGTGACATGTCCGTGATTAAACAAATAACGGATGCCGTTGAATCGGTTGACGGTATTTCCCTGCTTGATGTTGATCCCGGACAGGCTACCAACCGTACTGTGGTTACCTTTGTGGGTGAACCGGAACCGGTAATGGAAGCTGCCATACGTGGCATCCGGACGGCATCAGAGTTGATTGATATGACAAAACACAGCGGTGCCCATCCCCGTTTTGGAGCCACAGATGTGTGCCCCTTGGTGCCGGTAAAAGGCATCACCATGGAAGAAACAATAGAATATGCCCGGCAACTGGGGAAAAGGGTAGGGGAGGAACTTGGTATTCCTGTGTATTGCTACGAACATGCTGCTTATGCTGAAGAGCGAAAAAACCTGGCCAATTGCAGGGCCGGGGAATATGAAGCATTGCCCGACCGCATTGTTACAGAAAAATGGAAACCGGATTTCGGACCGGCAGAATTTAATGATGCTGTTGCCCGGACTGGTGTTACGGCTGTTGGTGCCAGGGATTTTCTTGTGGCATTTAATGTTAACCTGAATACCACATCCACCCGCCGTGCCAATGCAATAGCTTTTGATGTTCGTGAGAAAGGCCGTAAAAAGCGCAAAGGCAACCCACTTACCGGGCCGCTTGTAAAAGATGAAAACGGCAAGCAGGTCTGGATACCAGGCACACTAAAGGCTGTAAAAGGCATTGGCTGGTTTATTGAGGAATACGGTATCGCACAGATATCTATGAACCTTACCAATATAAGTATTACTTCGCTTCATCAAGCATTTGATGAAACATCTGAAAAAGCCAGAAACAGAGGTGTGCGTGTTACCGGCTCGGAGCTTGTTGGGCTTGTTCCACTCGAAGCCATGCTGGAGGCCGGAAGGTATTTCCTGCGTAAGCAAAAACGTTCCCTCGGGGTTTCTGACAAAGAGCTGATAAAGATTGCCGTTAAATCCATGGGATTGGATGATTTGTATGAGTTTAAGCCGGAAGACAAGATCATCGAATATGCCATGCAGAAACAGGATGATACCAAAAAGCTGGTGGATATGAAACTGTCAGATTTTATGTGGGAAACAGCTTCTGAATCACCGGCTCCCGGTGGTGGTTCGATTGCTGCATACATGGGATCTCTGGGTGCTGCCCTGGGAACCATGGTGGCCAATCTTTCATCCCACAAACGTGGATGGGATGAGCGTTGGGAAGAGTTTAGCCAATGGGCAGAAAAAGGCAAACATTACCATGATGAATTGCTGCGGCTCGTGGATGAAGATACCAATGCTTTCAATAAAATTATGGATGCCTTTGGTTTACCCAAAAAGACTGAAGAAGATAAGGCAGCCAGAACAAAAGCCATCAATGATGCCACGCGTTATGCCATCGAAGTACCGCTGAAAACCATGAGAGTCTGCTACGAGAGCATGGAAGTGATGAAAGCTATGGCTGAGATCGGTAATCCCAATTCTGTTTCTGATGCAGCAGTTGGTGCTATTGCTGCTGTTGCCGGTGCCCGTGGCGCTCATCTCAATGTAAGAATTAATACAGGCGGATTTGAAGACAAAGCTTTTGTTGATAAAGTGCTGAAAGAAGCCGCTGAAATGGAAGATAAAGCCATAAAACTCGAAAAAGAAATCCTGGATATTACTGAATCTAAATTGTAATTGGTTACTTCTTTTTTATCCCAAGCTTTTCTTACAAGCCATTAAGAAAAGCCTGGGTATTTTATAGGTGGGAATAATATTTTTTTACCTCTTGCATGATATTGTTTTTAATGTAATCCCATGAAATATTTTCATGCATTACCGGCATTTGTTCAATGTCTGCATCCTTAAAATAAGTCAGGCTTTTTTTGACAAGAAAAAGATTCCCGTCGTCAAATTTTCTAAGACCTTTAACAGCCTGGGGTTGATTGCTGAAGTTTGTAACATCTGAATGATTCAATAGGGGTTTCTGTAATTAAGGCAATGAATGACATGGCTACCACATCAAGAGAACGAGCATTAACGGCAACACTTTTGATCTCTTCCAGGTCGTAAATTTTCTTTAATAATTGCCAGTCATCATCTGTTCCGAATTCCAATACGCGCTTGATTATTAAATCTTTGTGTTTTTGTAAATTCAATGTGTTAACATCATATTCCCAAAACAAATGAGGTGATAAATCATGTATTGTTGGTGTCTTTTGCATTTTAGACCTTAAGTCCTGATTATACTTTTTTCTTTAAAAACGTCTTCTTTTCTTCTGTCTTCTGTCTTCCGACTTCCGACTGACTATTTACAAAAATACAAAATTGTATCACAATAGCCAAAGAATAGCTGCCATCTGTTCTTTTTATTATTATGAATATAGTTTGTTTTGAGAATATACGAAAAAGAATAAATATGGTGGTTTTTTACCCATCTTTTTGGCCTTAAAAAAATAAAACAAATACCTTTGCCCATGATGAAAAAAAGAATTGAAAAAGACCTTAATCCGGTTCAGCAAAAAGCAGTTGTAAACACCGATGGGCCTTCGCTGATAATTGCAGGTGCAGGCTCCGGAAAAACCCGTGTGCTTACATACAGAATAGCCTATCTCTTATCCGTTGGCATTCCACCGTCAAATATCCTTGCCCTGACCTTTACCAACAAGGCAGCCAATGAAATGAAAGAGCGCATCAAAACCATGGTGGGCGAAAAAAAAGCCATTGACCTGTGGATGGGTACCTTTCATTCGATCTTTGCAAGAATACTGCGCTATGAAGCACCATTGCTGCGTTTTAATAAAAATTTTACCATATTCGACCAGGCAGACAGCCGGAATCTCATCAAAAAAATCATTAAAGATTTTAGCCTTGACACAAAAGAATACCCGCCCAAAGAAATCCAGGCCAGGATATCAATGGCCAAAAATAACCTGATGACTTTTCAGGCATACAAAAAAAACCATGAGCTTATTAATGAGGACAGAAAAAGACACCGGATGGAATTTGTCAGGATTTATGAAAAATATGCCGTCACCTGCAAAAAAAATAACGTGATGGATTTTGATGACTTGCTGTTGTTTACAAACATTCTGTTCAAAAACCATCCTGATGTTCTTGCCAGATATCAGGATAAATTCCGATACATCCTTGTTGATGAGTATCAGGATACCAATTATGCCCAGTATCTTATCCTTAAAAACCTTGCCAAAAGCCATAAAAACATTTGTGTAGTTGGCGACGATTCACAAAGTATTTATGCTTTCAGGGGGGCAAAAATTGAAAATATCCTCAATTTTCAAAAAGATTATCCCAACTGCAAAACCACCAAACTCGAACAAAACTACAGATCAACTCAAACCATTGTTAATGCATCCAATTCGCTGATATCCAGAAATAAAATGCGCATTGACAAAAATGTGTTTTCCAAAAACCAGGAAGGGAACAATATTTTGCTTGCTCAAACAAACAGTGATACAGAGGAAGCCTTTTTTATTGCCGATGAAATTGAAAATACCCAAAAGGAACTCAATACATCACTTGATGAATGTGCTGTCTTGTATCGCACCAATGCACAATCAAGGCAAATCGAGGAAGCTTTACGTAAAAATAATATTCCACACAGGATTTATGCCGGATTGTCATTTTATCAGCGTAAAGAGATCAAGGATATTGTTGCGTATTTCAGGCTTGTTATCAACCCCAACGACACTGAAGCACTGGTGCGAATTATCAATTATCCCTCAAGAAAAATCGGGGATACCACACTTAAGAAAATACAGCAATTTGCCGACAATCATGGTAAAAACATGTGGGAAGCCATTCAGGATATCCAAAATCCGGAAATAGACATCAACATGCCCACAAGAAAACGCATCAATGATTTTGTAAAACTGATCAACAGCCTGCAAAAAGACGTTGAGGAAAACGATGCGTTTACAATGGGCGAAATGATCATTAAAAGATCGGGCATATTTCAGCAATTAAAAGCTGACAAATCTGCTGAAGGTACAAGCCGGTTTCAGAATATGGAAGAATTGCTCAATGGCATTCAGGAATACATTGACAAAAAACAACTCGAACAGCCCAACCTTTTTATCTCACTGTCTGATTATCTTGAAAACATTGCTTTGCTTTCAACACAGGATACGGGCAATGATGATGACAATGAACCCAAAGTAAGCCTGATGACCATACATGCTGCCAAAGGGCTTGAATTTGATGTGGTTTTCATTGCAGGTGCCGAAGAGGGGCTATTTCCCTTGCCTTTTTCCACCTTCAGTGCCGATAGCCTTGAAGAAGAACGGAGGCTTTTTTATGTTGCCATGACAAGGGCACGCAAAAAACTGGTGGTAACATATGCCACCATGCGCTATAAATTCGGCGAGCTTAATTTTCCTGATCCCTCAAGGTTCATTGATGATATTGATAAGCAGTTTATTGAAGAAATTGAAAACGAAGAAGACAGCACAAAAGACCCTTTTGATACCATGTTTGATGAGCCGGGCTTTCAGCAGTCAGAAAAAACCGGAGCACAGAAGCGCCAGGTTAATCCCCGTTCCATTAAAGGGGATGATACTAATTCGCAATTAAATGGGTCAAAGGGTAGCGCTGTCACAGAGCCAAAAACCCTGAATACAAAGCATAAAAAATTGAAAAAACTTTCCGGATCAAAGACCGGTACAAAGACAGCAAACAATCAAACCGAAACCGGTATTCAGGCCGGGCAAAAAGTTGAACACGAACGGTTTGGTAAAGGCCTTGTCATGTCTGTTGAAGGATACGGTGATGATCAAAAAGCCACCGTTGATTTTGATTCCGGCGGACAAAAAACATTGCTTCTTAAATTTGCACGGCTTAAAATCCTGTCATGATTTATCAACCTATAAATTTTCCATTTTAGGGATGTCAATAAAAAATTCAGAACCTTTTCCTTTTTCGGTTTTGTAATAAATATTGCCATTCATGTTGTCAACAATACCTTTAACAATGCTCAGGCCTAATCCCATGCCTGAAGTTTTGGTTGTAAAACTTGGACTGAATATTTTATCCTGCAGGTCATCCGGAATACCTGCCCCGTTATCAGCAATACGTAAAAGATAATGCTTTTCTTTTTCTGTCAGGCTGATGCGTATAATTCCCTGTTCTCCGGAAGGGATTGCCTGTAAAGCATTTTTTATCAAATTATTCAGCATGCGGATAACTTGTTCCTTATCTGCCAGAATCCAGGCATGGCCATCTACCTCATTATTAATAACAATACGTGTCGAGCTCAAGCCGGCAAATAATTGTTCAACCTGGTAAATTCTTTCCACCAGGTCCACACGTTCTTTTTCTTTCAGCCGGATCCTGGCAAAGTTGCTGAATTCAGTGGCTATTTCAGACAAGCTGTCAATTTGTTCAATGATGGTTTTTGTTACACGGTCAAACATGTAGTCAAAATCCGGGTCATTTTCTTTATATGCTTTTTCAAGGTGCTGCACGCTTAATTTCATTGGGGTTAGCGGATTTTTTATTTCATGCGCAATTTGCTTGGCCATTTCCCTCCATGCAAATTCCCGTTCACTGCGGGCCAGTTTGTCAGCGCTTTCAGCCAGCTCATCCACTTTACGGTTATATTCCTGGACGAGGCTGCCTATTTCATCATCACCAGAATAGCGTATTTTCAGGTTATGTTTGGTAATATCCATTAACCTTAATCTTTCCTGTATCATCCGTAATGGCCGGGTGAGCTGATTGGAAGTGACAATGGTAATTAAAATGGTGAAAATAAACATTATCAGGTAAACATTCAGTAAAGCCACTGTCAGGCTGGAAATTTCCTCACTGAAATCACTCTGTCTTGCAAAATACGGCAAATTGATATAAGCCAGAATATCTCCATGAATGTTTTTAAACGGCAGGTAAGCAGATAGATATTTCATTTTGCCGATGGTTTCATTTTGTACAAAATAACCGGCATTATTTTGTTGTATCCGCTCAAAGGCATCTGGATCCATACGTTTCCCCACCAGTCCTTTATCGTAAATTTCCATGCGTGATGAGGCTAAAAATTTGCCGTCAGGATCAAACAAGTTTATGTCAGTATAAAATACATTGGAGAATTTCACCAGCAGGTAGTTGAGATAACCTTTCATGTCATCATCAAGGCTTTGCTCTTCAGCAAGCTTGTGATTAAGCTCCACCAATACAGACTGCATCTTTTCTTCGATGGCATCTTTTTGTTTGTCACGGTATTTGCGGATATAAAATGTAATACTTACGGTGCCAATTACTATGATTGTTAATGAAAGAATCATCAAAAGGTATGTTTGAAAACGGTTTTTCAGGCTTCCACCAAAAAATCCGAATCCCCTGCGCCTGATAACATGGTTGCACAAATAAACCAGGTTCATTAACATAAAAAGCACAAAAAATATGTAGGTGAAAAATATGAAATATGCTTTCAAATCCTTTATCTCATAACTAACCACGATATAATTATTTTCATCCGGATGGTAGGCCAGGTGCCACATATTATCAGATTCAAAGCTGTAAAAAAGTGTATTGATATGTGAATGCTGATATTTTTCAGGGTAATCATAATCACCATCACTTGTTATCAGGTTCTTTTCATAGTATTTTGCATAAGATATCTCATCCCTGTATTTTTTTGGCATAACTGATTTGTCAAGCAGCAGTTCAGGATAACCGGGGCCTTCAATCTGCACACGACTTTCCAATTCAACATATATGGTGGGATCAAGGCTGTCGGAAACGCCAACAGGAATCTGTCCATGGTATGATATACGGCCATTGTTGTTATCGAGAAAATAGAAATCTGTCCCCGGCAAAGCTATGCCATAAGTGTCACTCATCCCATCAAAGAAATCCTGGCAATGCATGAGCTCATCATCCGGGCTAACCATCAAGCTGTCTTTTGAATCACATAAATTCAACTGAACATCAAATTTTTCGAGATACCCCCGCATGTATAGGTCATAAAAATGTTCATGTGCCTTGTCATATTCTCCTTGTTCCAGCAAGTTGATAAGCTTTTCATCTTCGCATATATCTTTATTGATTTCTTTGATAAAGAATTCTGCCCCGGCATCCCGTTCGTTTGAAAGATTCATTGCCAGAACCCTGGCTTGATCTCTTTCTTTTTTCTGCATAAAATCATTTATCACTACTGTGAATAAAATGGCCATGGTTATGCTGAGAACCAACAACACATAATAAGAATATTTCCTTTTTCTGATCCTGATATAGGCATGGATTCCCACCAAAACGATCATTGATATAAAACCCGTCAGAGTCAGTGGTTCAGAAGCTATGGCCCAGTTGATAAGAACAAGTAAAGGCAGGAAAAATAAACCTGCCCATACCCAGTTTTTAGCACCAATAAATTTCCGGCTCTCACAAAGTAACCTGTCAGTGATAACCATGAGTGAGGTCATGAGAATGAGGATCACAGCAAATGCAATAAATGATAAATGGTTTAGTTCCAGTAATTTGCTAAAATCCAAGGGAATTGTTGAGTTGGTGATGATGCCCTGAATCCGCGAAATACCAAAATATATGAGAAAAAACACAAGGGCATAGGTAACAATGGTTGCTGTAAACTGAATAAAGCGGTTAACTTGTATTGAACGTAATCTGAAAAACCGGTGAAAAACAATGGCAAAACACATCAATAACACAACATTGATCAGCATGCTGCCAAGTGAACTGTAAATGGCTGTTTCGGCATAATGAACGGGTGAAAAAATATCCATATTCATCCATATGCGTGGAAAATCAAAATGCATCATTAAAAACCGCAGTAAAACCAGATCGGCCAGGAAAGCCAATATCAACCAGTTTCTGTATCCCATTTTTTTAGCAAAATGGACGTAAGTAAGGTACATGGCAAATAACAAGCTGAGAAAGGCAATCAAATACAGTGATGCCGACAGAGAATACATAATCTGATTGCATACTTTGTCTTCCTCTGTCACTATGCTGAAAAGATATTTGTCTTTGTGATAGATTGGGATCCCCTTATCAGGAATGCTGTCAATCTTTACATCATCAGGGACATTATAAATATCGGGGACTTGTTCTGGTAAATGTTCATTTTTATATTCATAAGTTTGTTTGAGTAATATGGCTGCAACTTTTGTGTATGCATTATCCCGCTCGCTGAATAATAAATACCAGCCATTGGGTTTCTTTCTCAAAACCGTACGGTTGTCTTCGGGTATAGATGAAAACCGCAACGGCATCAACCGGTCAGACCAGTAAATCAGATTGGTGTCCTGAAACACATACAAAGACATTTCATTTTGTGACAACATTTTCTGCCGGTTTTCAATCACTTCTTTAAAAACTTCATCAGGATTGTCTGAGGCACTTAATTTGCCAAGCCCTTCAAAAATTGCCCGGGCAGTCTTAATTTGTTGTTCTATTTTGTTTTCAATTTGTTGCTTATCAATAAGTTGCTTGGGCGGTACTTCTGATGATTTTTCTGTTAATATGCCGGCAAGAAGGCTTATAAATAAAACAATGAGTGAAATAATGATGATGCGTATTCTTTTCATAATAATTGTCATTCGAGGCATAAAAATAACAAAACAAGAACAATTTCAACTGCATTTTACCAGTAATTTTTAAAATATTTATTAAGTTTGTGCAATGGAATAGTTATTAAACTTCTTTGGTTTAATTTTTGCAGAAGTTTAGTGTACAAGTTTTGAAAAAAATGCATAAATTGAAATATATCATCCTCGTTTTTGCTGTCTTGTCCGCTCCATTGGCTGTAAGCCCAGTACCTGTGCCGGATATTCCTGTAAAAGTGTTCAAGCATATTGAAAACGGGAATGTTGAGAGCCTGAGTGAATATTTCAGTGAATCAATAGAATTGATTTTATTAGATAAAGAAGGTATTTACAGTAAAGCACAAGCTTCACAGATATTAAAAAAGTTTTTTCATGGCAACCGGCCTAAATCATTTAATGTATTACACAAGGGTGGCAGCGAAAATGCCAAATATGCCATTGGAACACTTAGTACTTCTAAGGGTAAATACCGCATACACTTTCTTGTGAAGATAAAAAATAATCAGGCATTAATTCATCAATTAAGAATACAGGAGGAAGAATGACATACAAAGAGTATCTGAAGGAGATCATCAAATTTGCAATGAGGGAAGACTTAGGCGACGGAGACCATACATCGCTGGCATGTTTTCAGAAGACAGATAACGGAAATGCACGTATCTTTGCCAAAGAAGCCGGGGTATTAGCCGGGGTTGAAGTTGCAAAAGCTGTTTTCAAAGCTTATGACAAAACAATAAAGTTAGAAACCTTTTTGGTTGATGGTGACAATATCGGGCCGGGAGATGAAATTTTAAGCATAAAAGGGAACAAGCGAAGTATTTTAACAGCAGAACGTACGGTTTTGAATTTTATTCAGCGCATGAGTGGTATTGCAACGAAAACGCACGAGTATGCTGAAACCATTCAAGATACCAAAGCCCGCATCCTGGACACACGGAAAACAACACCAGGCATGCGCATGCTTGAAAAAGAGGCGGTCCGTATAGGTGGTGGTAAAAATCACCGGTTCGGGCTTTACGATATGATAATGCTTAAAGACAACCACATCGATTTTGCAGGTGGTATAGACAAGGCCATTAACATGGCAACAAAATATATCAAAGAGCACGAACTCAATATTCCCATAGAAATAGAAGTCAGGAATTTTGAAGAACTTGACCAGGTGTTGAATTCAGAAAAAGTGGACAGGGTTATGCTTGATAATTTTACTGTTGAAGACACAAAACGTGCCGTACAAATTGTAAATGGCAGGATTGAGATAGAAAGCTCAGGTGGCATTACACTGGATAATGTGCGTGCTTATGCCGAAACCGGTGTGGATTTTATATCAGTGGGGTCATTAACGCATCATATCAAAAGCCTCGATATCAGTCTTTATGTTGTGTAAGGGGACTTCTAATAATTCTTTCGCATCAAGATTTTCAGCGTTTCTCATAGACAATGAAAATATAATAAACAATCTGACTGCGTTAATATTTTTCTAAATAGCTATGGCTATTCAGAAAAATTTATGCCTTGCATATTATTCATTACATTTGTTTCTTGAAAGAAAAGAATAAATAGAAGACCCTTTAAATTGTAAATTGAACAATGCGTAAATTTGACCATTTAAAAGCCTGGCTTAAAAAGCAAGCAAAAATATTTTCTCTGCCTGGGTTTAACAAATACCCAATATACGACATTGCATTGTTTTTTATGCGTGGGGTAAAAAAAGGTTCTATCAATCAACGGGCTGCCAGTGTTGCTTATAACACCTTCCTGTCAATTTTTCCGGCTATAATTTTTCTGTTTACACTAATTCCCTATGTACCGATTGAAAATTTTCAGGAATCATTGTTAAACCTGCTTGAAAATTTTGTCCCGCATAATGCTTATCTTGCCATGGAAGATACCATTGTTGATATAATTACCAATCAAAGGGGCTCATTGCTTTCTATAACATTTGTTTTTGCATTATT
>JBNJGX010000016.1:0-3396 GCA_051748025.1 Bacteroidota bacterium | reverse complement strand
ATAATGAGTTTTGCCATCATACTGGGATTTGAGTTAAATGCCAGTATCATTGAAAGGGGGCGGCTTGAAAAAAAATCATCATCTCCGGATCAATGATGTATTATTTTATGCCTGCTTGTTCCTGAATCAGATGATATTTCTAAAATGTATAAACCATCAGGATACTTGCTCATATCAAGTTTTGTCTGTTTTTCTTCAAGAATGCCTGATAAAATAACCCGTCCATCAGAAGCAATTAGCCGGTAAGAAGACAAGGGTTGATCTGTTTCGATAAACATTTCGTGTCCGGCAGGGTTCGGGAATATCTTTGTATTTGGTTGGTTCCCTTGTGTTATCATAACCGGATCATCAACCCATGGGTTCAACTGTGCCATAAAATCCAGTGCAATGTTCATACAAATTTCAAACGAATCGGGAATCATCGTCATATTATCACCTTCAAGATAAAAACAGTGTGGTGCATCATCAAATAAATGCAATTCATGCCACATATCCAGGGTATCCAAACGCATTGACATGTACAATGAACCGTATAATTCGGGAAATAAACCCGAATTATATGCCGGGCCATAGTCGTAAGGGACCGAATTATCATCGGTTCCATGAATAAAACAAACCGGGGTTGTATTAAACGGGTCTATATATTCGAGCTTATCCAGGCCGCCCCATTGTGCAATCAGGCCATTTACCTCTGTTGTATGACTTTGATAGTCTCCTGTACAATTGAAACAACCAAGGTCATCATTCACCAATCCTCCGTAAGTGGCATCAGGGCGTTCATCTTCTTCCATATATACAGACATCAGCGATGCTATGCTTCCGGCAGAATTTCCCAGTAAATATATCTGGGTTGTGTCAATGCCATACTCAGCATAATTTGCTTTGAAATAGCGTATTGCAGCATTAACATCCTGGCCTGCCCTGTATGCTGCCCTGATGATGCTACTTTGGGATAAAGGGTTGTACCCAAGTCGGTAATCTATGGATGCCACTGTGTAACCATAATGTGTCAGACTGTCGCCGAAAGCTACCATATCAACCCATTGACGGTTACCTGCTAAGAAGGCTCCGCCAAAAACTGTAATTACCAACGGGCGGTTGACCATTGTATCATTTACCGGCTCATAGAAATCGAAAAACAGGTCTTTGTGATCCCCCTGGTAATTGTCGCCGCAACTAAAATACACCGAATCCGTAACCATATAATCAGAAAATACCCTGTCAATAAACCTTTGGTCCTGTCCGGATGCATTTAATACATAAGATAAACAAAACACCACTGAGATGATTTTAAATATGCGCATTGTGAATTTTTTTTATGTTATCACTAAAGGTCAAAAATACAGAAAAGCATTAAAATCCCGTTATTGTTATGGCTTATTTTATTTTAATGATACCTTTTTAATGACTTGGCCTTCATTATTCGATATTTCCAACACATATATGCCTTTTTCAACATCTTCAAGATTGATGCCACGTTGCAAAAAAGTATAACCGGATTTTACAAGCCTGCCTTCCACAGTTAACAACCGGTATCGATGTCCGCCGGGTAAGGAATTAAATAATACCAAATGGTTTTTTCTGTAAAGATTTACCGGTGCTTGCAAAACCGGTTTTCCTGTTACTGCAAATTGTGGATTTTTAATCCGGGGATTGAGTTTTGCCATGAAATTTAGTGCAATATTCAGGCAGGTATCAAATTTTTCAGGGATAAGGCCAAGATGGGCATGTTCAAGATAAAAACAATGTTTCTCATCACTGAACAGGTGTAATTCATGCCATATTCCTAAAGAATCAAGCCGTGCGGACAGATATTCAGAGCCATAGATGTCAGGTAATAAGTTTATTCCATAGGCAGGGCCTACATCATAAGGTACTGTTTTATCATCCAGTCCGTGGATAAAACACACGGGGGTGGTTTCATCACAGTTAATATAAGCAGGGTCATTTAACCCGCCCCATTGTGATATAACACCTGTTACACTGGTTGTATGTTGTTGGTAACTACCGGAACAATTGAAACATCCCGGGTCTGTTAAATTCTTGTCATCGAAAAGCTTGTCAGGTCGTTCACTATCATCAAGATAAACCGAGGTTAGAGAAGCAATGCTTCCGGCAGAATTTCCCAGCAAAAATATACAACTTGTATCAATACCATATGTATCATAATTGGCTTTAAAAAATCTGATGGCAGCATTAACATCTTGTCCTGCCCTGTAAGCTGCCCTGATAAGGCCATTCCTGACAACAGGGTTGTATCCCAGCCGGTAATCTATTGAGGCAACCACATAACCATAATGTGCCAGACTGTCACCATAAGCCTGCATGTCTAACCAGTCCCTGCGTCCTATAACAAATGAGCCACCAAAAACGGTTATTACCAAAGGGCGATAAGACAAACTATCTTTTGCCGGTTCATAAAAATCAAAAAATAATTCTGTTTCATTCCCTGCAAAATTTTCTGTTGTGGCAAAGGCTTGTTTTCGGGTGATGATTATGGAATCTGCAATCCGTTCTGTAAATCTTTGTGCACTAATACCGGAACTGACAACTGAAAATATTACCAGTGCTATAATCCGGAGTATGTATTTTGGCACATCTTTTTGCATAATAACGCCTAAGATACAAAAAAAATGCAGTATTAGCAAAATAGTCAGTGGGGTAAAATTATATATTGGTAGTTAGTCGAAAAGAAAAAGTTACATCATATCCCCGGATTCAACTTCAATTTCTTCGTCATTACGTTCTTTTCTGCGCTCATAATCATTGAGAATATAAGACACTGTAATTCTGAATGTAGGTGAGATTCTATCAAAGCTATGGTATAAATAAAAGTCATCCGAATAGCTTTCACGTTCAAAACTCATGGTGCCAAATATATCGTTAATACTCAACATCACAGACAGGCTTTTGTTGAGAAAATGTTGCTTTACAGCACCGTTGATCATGAAAAATTCTCCACGTTCACCCTGTGCTGTTATAGATGGGCTCCGGTACATGCCAAAGAGTTGAAACCGCGTGTTTGTTTTGGTGATTTTAAACGTATTATTCAGGCGCCCGCTGTATGTAATGGTGCTTTCCTTGGTAGAAGTTTCATCAACCATAGCATCGATCGAATACTGATATACATCGGCCGTAATATTGAGGTTCCACCATTTTGCAAAATTAAAATTTCCCATCATTTCAAATCCATAAGATTGGTCAGAACCCACATTTTCAAAGCTTCGCACGATAATATCCGGGTCATCAGGATCAGTGCGGGTTATGCGTTCAAATTTATTGTGGGTTTTCCGGTAAAAGCTTTCGAGTGCAAGGAAATGTTTACCGAAACGTTTTTGGGTATTCAGCTCATAAGAGTCGGTATAAGCCGGTTCAAGTCCAGGGTTTCCGACACGG
>JBNJGX010000015.1:0-21536 GCA_051748025.1 Bacteroidota bacterium | reverse complement strand
CGTAGTTAAACATAGACGGATATGGTTCGCGACATTCTGTTTCTGTCATTGGATTTACCGTCATGCGTCGGTACAGGTTTGGTAATTGCTATTTATTTGTTATTTGTAATTTGTCATTTGGTGCTTTTTATATAAGCTGTACTTAATTGACAGACTCTAATTAGTGGAACATATCTTGCTCCTGCTACAATATCAAAAGACATCCGCAAATCAGAAGAGATAATCAATATTTTGAGTAGCATGATAAACAAATCAACAGGTGGTAGAAGATCATGATTTTTTCTTTTGGAATTTTCTTTTTTGGGATTTATTTTGAATTTTGGATTTCCTGCCTCGCCGTCAGGCAGGTGAGCTTGGATTTTTAGGCGCGCTTATATGTTCCGAAAAGCCTGCCTGCTGCAGGCAGGCAAGTATATCAATCGTTATGTAAACTTAAACATGTTGGTAAAAGTTTCTTTCTAAGCGCCTATTTGTGATTTTTTGGCTTATCAAACCTGATCAATTTGCCTGATTTATCCATAATCTCTGACCATGATTTGACATCAAATTCTATTTGCGCTATGCCACAGGTAGGCATGTGGTCGATACGCGTGTCGGACATGCGGTTAACAATATAGGTGGTACCCGGGTTGTGAGATACAACATAAATATTGTCAAAATTGTTTTCCATTTCATGAATGATGTTGAAATAGGTTTCCGTATCCGCAAAGTAAAGATTCTCAATAAAAACAATTTCCTGTTCAGGATAGCCGATTTCTGCAGCAATTAGCTCACTTGTGGTTTTTGCCCTGTTGGCAGGGCTGGATATGATAAGGTCCGGGAGAATAAAGTCGGTTTTGATTACGCTGCCCATAAGGGGAGCATCATTTTGTCCACGGTCGTTCAGTGGACGTTCAAAATCCGGAACATCCTGCTTGCGGTCCGATTTCGCATGGCGGATAAAACTGATTGTTTTCATTTGCATTTAATTTTTTAAGTACATGAAAATCATTGGAATAATAAACAAATCCTGATGATCACATTATGTTGTTTTCTCCATTCATACTTTTGTTCAAAGATAAAAAAAAAGTGTGGGGCTAAAGTTCCGCCGGCCAAGTTTTTGAGGTTTGTTATTTGATTTTTCAATTATGGACAGATACTATTTATTGCTTGCTGTCCAGGTACTCATCAAGCTCTTCTATGGTCATTTCAAACTCAAATGCATCGTTGACTTTGTAGTATTTCTGCGGATCGTAAACATAATCCCAGGCAAATTTGGCAAATTCTAACCTGGTGTCTTCATAGGACAGTATTTCCATAATTTCTTTTACCTGGGAAGATTCAAGACACTCATTTTTTGCAATTTGTTTGGCAAGCGTGAGTTTTGAATCATTAAAACTTTTGGATTCGATGGAAGATTTGGCATCAGAAAAATCAGTTGGGCCCATGGGATAATTACAATTACCTGAAGTTGATGTGTTATTTTCCTGGGTTTCCTGGTGAGTTGACTGATTGTTTGTCTCTGCTGTGGTTTCTCCACCGTGTGTTACTGTCGTAGTGGTGGTTGTAGTGGTGCTAGTTGTTTGTGTAAGCTCCCCGTCTGTTTCAAATTGTACATTGACATCAATGCCTTCCTGTTTGTCTTTCATTGATGTATGCATTCCTGAATCATCAACATTCATGTGCATATTGACACTCTCGCCGTCATGCGTGCTCCCGCCTTCTACTTCTGTAGTATGGCTGTGGGTTTCTGTGCTTTCATGAACTTCGCCTGAACTATCCTGGGGATCTTCGTATTCAGCTTCATTATCATGTGGTGTATCCGGTGTGTCTGCATCGGTTAATTCTGTCTGACTGACCGGACGTAAGGTAAACTTGCCATTATTTTTGCGGTGAATTCTAAAAGTGTATGCTTTCCCTTTTTCTTCAAACCAGATGGATTTCTTAAATGAACCCAATGATTTGTTGTTAAACGTTATTTTCGCTTTGTAAAAGTCTGCATCCAGGTCTGTAACCTTTACATTGGCTTTTGGTTTTTCATTTTTTTCTGTACCATTCAGATATAAGGTGAATGCTTCACCATCTTCATGGAAAATAATGAGGTTTGATGTCTGTGCCAGACCAAGATTGGCAAGCAATAATACGGTAAGTAAATAAATTATACGTTTCATAGTTTTGAAATTTTATTTGTTTTTGCAAAGATATCAAATTTCCTGCCAAATTGATGCGCGCTTTGCTTTCCAATAATACAATTTTTGTAACTAATCAGTTAAAAATAATGGCTCAATTTAAATAAAATGGTGTTAGAAAAATTTGGTTTTATCAAATATATGAAAACGAATTCATTACATTTTGCTTCCAATTCTGAGCTTTCCAGCTATCTTTATATTATATGAATATCTGTTTGTTTACCTAATATTTTCATTGATTAAAAAGCCAGTTATCATTAACCTATTGTCAAACTACATTTTATCAGGACATCCAAAAAATTACTATGTAAAAATTCATTATTATTCTTAATCTCAAATTTATGTGGGCCATGTGACCTATAGTGGTTCAAAAAAGGGGTAGATTCAGGGTGGAGGCACAGTAGAACACATAAGATTTCACATAGGTTTTTTGTAAATTCTCAATGGTTGGTGGTATTATTTGAACAATAGTACATTTCGACAAGTTCTGTGCATCGCATTTGAAAATCTGTGTTAATCCGTCTCCACTGCGTTCCGCCGGACACGGTCAGTGATATCTGTGGCATATTAATGGTTAAGAATACTGATTAGTAACGAATTTTGAAATAAAAAAAACACAATCGTATCGGGGTTTTAATTCGTTATTCTTCATTCGTTGATCTATTATTCTATTATTCAAAATAGCTTTTCCCAAGTTGTTATTGAGAAGTTACGATTTTTTCATCCGAATCCTGGATAAAAACTTATTCACCCCAAACCAGCCTTCCAGCTGGCAGGTATTTTTCCATTCTTCTATACGCTGTCCTTGTTTCAATACGCCGCCCGCCTACCGCCCGCCTGCCGGACGGGCAGGGACGGGCAGGAACCAACAAAACAGGGAACCCCAACTTAATTTATCAAAGCATAATGTCTAATTGGTAAATAAAACTGCAGGGTTTTTCGTAAATAAGAATACAAAGTTTTTGGCAACAATTATGTATTTGAAATTGCTGGCAAGAGCTATATAAATGTCTGATACTAAAGATTATTTATTTTTTCCCCTGCTTAGTTTGTTTATCATATCTTCAACCCTTTTGCCTGCTTTGATCCACTCCCTTTTGTTTTCGCCTTCGTTGTAACTAAATGACCAGTCGAATTCCCAATCCCGCAAGCCGGTAGTGCCACCGATATCAAAACTGATTCCACACATGGCTAAATAACTGGCAAGTTTTTGAATTTTGTTGGCCCTGGCTTTATCTGTAAATCTAAAACATATGTTATGCCACAATTCAGGCGGTATTTTGTCAGATGTACAGAATTTATTGATTAGTTCCTGATCGTCTTTGCTTTGTGAAGGGGTAATGGTAATATCAATACCATCTTTTTCCAACTCTTTGATCTTAGACATGGCAAAATAAAAAGCATCTTCGGGTGTCATAAAAATAGGTTAATATAGGTTAATATAGGTTAATAATGGTTAAGAACGGTTACAATTAAATCGTGTTATCCATTAATTTGATAATACACCAAGTTCTCGTGATGATTATTTTTCAAAAGTAACTTATTTTAACAACAACCGTTATTAACAGATTTTAACCGATATTAACCGATAGTGACAGAACCCTTTATGACTGATGGGTTACAAAACAGTTAACCACTCAGGTTTTCAGCTTTTTCTTTTTGGCAGCCGGAAACAAAATGTTATTCAGTATCAGCCTGTATCCTGGCGAGTTCGGATGCAGTTCCAATTCTGTCGGTTCATCGCCAACATAATGCCTGTAATCTTCAGGATCGTGTCCTCCAAGGAAAGTCCAGGTGCCTTTACCAAATTCACCATGAATATAACGCGCTTCTCCGGCAGATTTGTTTTCTCCCATGATCAGCACATCCGGTTTAACCAGGTCGGCATTGTAAGCAGTGGTTTGACCCATAAAACCTTTTACCAGGTGAGTGTGATTTTGACACAGCATGGTTGGGATTGGATCCCATTTGGCAGAAAACTCAAACAAAGAAAAGTAATCTTCCTCTTCGGATACTTTCCTTGTTTGTGTCACATCAATGTTTGAGAATTCATATTCATAAGGGTTCATAATAAGCTTGAAATCCCTAAAGGCCAGGCAGTTGTCATAATTCAATTTTTCCTGTGCGTTTGGGTCAGCGGGGTCGCCGTCAAACATAGGGCCGCAAATATCAACACCATCAGCAGCAAGTGCAATATCATAAGTATCTGTGGCCGAACACATGGCAAAAAGGAATCCCCCACGTGAGACATAAGATTTTATTGTTTTGGCAACAAAAAGTTTCAGGTCACTGACTTTATCAAAGCCAAGTGCGGCAGCATCAGCTTCAGCTTCCCGTTTTTGTTCCTGATACCATTCCATATGGCGGTAAGCGCCGTAAAATTTCCCGTATTGCCCTGTAAAATCCTCATGATGCAGATGCAACCAATCATAATCATTGAGTTTTCCTTCAATAATTTCAGTATCATAGATCACATCATACGGAATTTCGGCATATGTAAGGGCCAGGGTTACAGCATCATCCCACGGTCTTTTGCCCGGCGGCGAATACACTGCGATTTTGGGGGCTTTTTCAAGCTTGATGCTTTCCATATTGACATCCGCCTGTGCGATTTGTGAAAAGATATTGTTTTTCTGTGCATCAGCAATAATTTTATAACTCACTCCCCTGACAACACATTCTGATTCAATTTCTTCATGATGCGGGATAAGAAAACTGCCACCCTGATAATTCAGCAACCACCAGGAATCAACACCATTTTGCAGGCTCCAGTATGAAATGCCGTAAGCTTTAAGGTGATTGTCCTGAGAATCATCCATCGGGATTAAGATATAGGCGGCATTAACAGGGAAGAACAACAAAACAAAACAAAAAGCCAGTACTATTTTAATAATTTTTCTCATATTATAATTAACGATAAAACCAGCTATTTATTTTCAAACCAGGAATTTAAACAATGACATTAATATAATAACTGCACTAAACCCGATAGTAATAAAAGTAAACATCATTTTAAAGCGTTGGTTAATATCTTCAAATCGTTTATCCACAGCTTCAAATCGTTTATCCACTGCATCAAAGCGTTTGTTCATGTAATTATACATATCTTCAAAGCGTTTATCATTAGATTTTTGCATAGCTTCGAAACGTTTATCTACTGCTTCAAAACGTTTATCATTAGATTTTTGCATAGCTTCGAAACGTTTATCTACTGCTTCAAAACGTTTATCCATCAGCTCTACCACTGTTTTTATGTCACCCTTAACAGAATGAATATCATCTTTTGTTGCAAGTATTTTTTCCTCATCTTGTCTATACTGAATAAAAAGTTCATATAATATATTTACAAGAGCTTCATCATCTTTTTTCTTATTATTCCTAACTGTTTTTCTTATTTTTTCCTTTTGAATTAGCATACTTTATATTTTATCTGTTAAGTCTCAATGTGGTTGTATTTGATAATTCAAAGATAACAATTTATTTTTAAACTACAGGGGTTTTTGTGAAATTTTCCGGTTTTCGTTCACGCCCGTAAGATAATTTCATACCCAACGGGGTTAAATCCATTTATAAAAAAAACTGTCCTAAACAATTTATTACCTTATGGAAACCACTTAATTTTCTATCACAATATTTTGTTATTTTTTGTTTGGTTCTGGCTTGTCCATGAAAGGTCATTAAAAACTAAGCGGGGCATCATCATCCTCGTCATCATCCACTTTAGGGAAAGCTTCATTGGCAGGCATGTCATTATCCTGCGGGGGCTCTTCATTCATTTTCGAGGGGACAGTCATTCCGGAGGGATCAAGTGTAGCCTGCTTTTCTTTAAATTTGGCAAAATCAGAAACAAATTCAAGATAAACACTACCGGTAGCCCCATTACGATGTTTTGCCAGGATCACTTCAGCCAGGCCTTTTAAGGAATTGCCATCATCATCTTCAAGGATTTCATAATATTCAGGACGGTGTAAAAACAGCACCATGTCAGCATCCTGTTCAATGGCACCTGATTCACGTAAGTCGGAGAGCTGCGGCCTTTTATTGCCACCCCTTGTTTCCACAGAACGGTTAAGCTGAGCCAATGCAATAATGGGGACATTCAATTCTTTTGCAATGGCTTTCAGGCTTCTGGAAAGCATTGACACTTCCTGTTCCCTGTTACCCCTGGTATCCACATTGGCAGACATCAACTGGAGGTAATCAATCAAAATAAATTTGATGCCATGAGCCTGCACCAGACGTCGAGCTTTTGCCCTGAGCTCAAACACGGAAATGGCAGGGGTATCATCAATATAAACAGGGGCTTCTTCGAGGGGTTTTACTTTGGCATCCAACTGTTCCCATTCATGGGGTTCCAGATTACCGTTTCGCAGTTTTGTCCCTGATATTTCAGTTTCAGACGCAATTAACCTTGTAACCAGTTGTAATGATGACATTTCGAGGCTGAACATGGCCACCGGGTGTTTATGTTCTACAGCGATATTTCTGAGCATAGACAGGGCAAAGGCTGTTTTTCCCATAGCGGGACGGGCAGCAACGATAACAAGATCAGAAGGTTGCCAGCCTGATGTAAACCTGTCGAGCTCTGAAAAACCGCTTGGAATACCGGAAAGGCCATCTTCGCGCTTACTTGCCTCAGTAACCATATCCATGGCCTGATCAACAAGTTTGTTAATAATAACGGTTTCTTTTTTGATGTTGCCCTCAGAAATTTGAAATATTTCCTGTTCAGCAAAATTGATAAGGTTGTCAACATCCTCGCTATCATCATAAGCACGTTTTTGAATCTCTGATGATGCCTTAATAAGCATACGTTGAATGTATTTCTGCTGGACAATCTTGGCATGATATTCAACATGAGCAGCGGTAGCAACCCTGCTGGTAAGGTCAGCTATATAATGCGGGCCGCCCACTTCATCAATTTTACCGGTTGCTTTCAACCTGTTGGTTACGGTGAGAATGTCAACAGGCTCATGATTTTTGCTAAGTTCGAGTATGGCTTCAAATATAAGCCTGTGTTCCTCTTTATAAAAACTGTCTTTTTCAAGGATGTCAATGACAAGCAGTATGGCATTCTGTTCAAGCATAAGCGCTCCAAGCAGCACCTCTTCAATATCCTGAGCATGCGGCGGCATTTTACCATACACCTCATTGATTTCATCAACTGTCTTTTTTGGTGTTTTTTTCTTATTTTCAGCCATTTAAAATTTGTTGTTTATGTAATAATTTCCGGAATTCCGAGAGAATAAAAATAACAAGTTTATACGATAATCAATCGTAAAATTTCCATTATTTATTAACTTTGAGCAAACAAATTTTACATGATCCTTGTTGAAAACATTCGAAAATCTTTTGGCAATCTTGAAGTACTCAAGAATATAGACCTTGAAGTAAACAAAAAAGAAATGGTTGCCATAGTGGGGGAATCCGGAGCAGGTAAAACCACTCTGCTCCAAATCATTGGCACACTGATGAAACCCGACAGTGGAAACGTAATTATTAACAATGTTAATTGCCACAAACTGGGAGAAAAAGCGCTGGCCAGATTCCGCAATCAATCAATCGGTTTTGTGTTTCAGTTTCATCATCTTTTGCCTGAGTTTACGGCCCTTGAGAATACTTGCATTCCCGGGTTTATACAGGGGGATAAAAAACAGGAAACTGAGCGTAAAGCTCGTGATTTGCTTGTCAGGCTTGGGCTCGAACAGCGTCTTGATCACAAGCCGGCAGAACTCTCCGGGGGCGAAAAACAACGGGTTGCCATTGCCAGATCACTGATTAACAATCCGGCAGTTGTGCTGGCCGATGAACCTTCAGGCAACCTTGATTCCAAAAACAGCATTGCTCTGTACAAAATATTTCAGGAACTAAGGCAGGATTTCGAGCAGACTTTCATCATTGTCACACATAATGAACAGCACGCCCAACTTACTGACCGTATGCTGACCATAAAAGACGGGATGATAATTTGAAATGCAGAAATTGAAGTTGGCATTTATCCGTCTTCGTTGCGCCGCCTGACAAGTTTTGTGATTTGTTTGTCATTTGTAATTTGGGATTTGGAATTTAAACATGGGCGTGCCCCTTATTTGTGAGATAGAGAGATAGAGAGATGGAGTGAAGGAGAGATGCTCACAATTAAGGGTCGGTCTCCGGCCTATAGTTGTGTGCTGCTTTGCCTGCCAGCCGTGTTAAATATTTATTGGATGGCAGGCTGGCGGGTGCTGTAAGCTGCAGACAGGAGTTCCGTTCCTCCACTCTGCTGCATCACAGCACCTGACGCATCGCTGCACCCAAGCTGCCGGCCTGCGCCCTCACGCAAACCTGATCGCACCCCATAAAATTAATTGCCAAAATAAATTGTGATTAAATTTCAATAATCCTCGGAATCTCTTCAGGCAGCCGGGTAAGCATTTCATAATTTAGCTGGTCACTAAAATCACTGAAAGAAGCCACGGTAATTTCAGCTCCTTCTTGTCTTCCTATCAGCACTACTTCGTCACCACGTTTTGTTTCAGGGATATCTGTAATTTTTACAATCAGCACGTTCATATTTACATTCCCAATTACATCCACCCTGTGACCATTGATAAGCACCCTGCCCTGGTAACTGAGAGAACGGCTATATCCATGAGCATACCCGACGGGAATCGTAGCAATTTTCATGTTATTCCTTGCCATATAACTGGTGCCATAGCCAATAAATTCGCCGGTTTTTACGTATTTTGTGTCCATCACTTTTGATTTCCACGTTATAATTCTTTGTAGCGGGTCTTCCTTCTCTTTTTTATCGCTGATATAATTGATAAATGCTTCAGGACTTGGCCAAAAACCAAACTGCATAATCCCGATTCTAACCATATCAAGCCGTGTTTCAGGGTAAGTGATGGTTGCAGCAGAACTGGCAACATGCCGGTATTTTGGTTTTATGTTATGGCGTTTGAATTTTTTCATATGCCCCTTATACCGTTTTATCTGGGTAAGTATCCTGGCATAATTGGCAATGCTTTCGGCACCGGCAAAATGGGTGCATATGCCTTCGAGTACATAATGCTTTTTGTTTCTTAGTAATATTTTTATCAGTTTATCCGTATCCCGCTCATCAAAACCAGTCCGGTTCATGCCCGTTTCCATTTCAAGATGTATCCTTGCAGGTTTACCTATGCGTTTTGCCGCCTGCAATGCATTAAACAGCCGGTCAAAATCAAACACATAAAACTCCACATCTTTCTGAATAGCCCAGTCAAGCTCATACACATCAATCATACCCATAATCATAATCCCGGCATTTTGCCTTGATGCATTGTATGCACGAAGTGCTTCATTGGCATCAAACACAGAAAAATGGTTTATCCCGCAATCTTCCGCCAAAGGCACAAACACTTCAATACCGTGTCCATAAGCATTGCCTTTGATCACAGATGAAAACCGCACTTTTTTTCCCACCAGGTTTTGGATAAAATTCAAATTATGGGTTAAAGCCTGTTTGTTGATGTATAATGTTGATGTCTGAAACATTCAATTAAAAATTATGGTGTTTAATAATAGAAAAAAACATCCCGGTCCCTTTTGGAATCAGGCTGTCAGGAAAATCATAATCAGGGTTATGCAATTGTGGCTGCTTTTCACCCGAACCTATGCCAAACATAGCTCCCGGATACGATTGCAGAAAATAACCAAAATCTTCCGACCATCTGTAAGGTTCATTCATCCCTGTAAAAGTCAGGTTATTCTCCGCGGCTGCATTTTTAATTACCTCCACCGCTTCTTTGGTATTATGTGTATCACTAAACTCTTCTACCCATTCAAATTCCAGTTTGAGGCCAAAAGGTGATGCAATGGTTTTGATTTTCTGAACAGCAGCATTTTTTAGTTTTTCCAGGTCTTCATTGTAATATGCCCTCAACGTAGCCATCACTTCGGCGTACCCGGGTGTGGTACCAAAAGCCCGCTCACCCAGCTTTACATGTACGGTGGTAACCAGGCTGAAATCCTTCAGGCTTACTTTGCCGGTCAATGTTTCAAGCTCCTGAACTATTGAAGCCATAGCTAAGGCCGGGGAATTCCCGTTTTCAGGTTCGGCTGCATGAGATGTTTTGCCTTTGATCCGTACAATCAGTCCGACAGAAGCAGAAGCAAAAATATCACTGCGGCAGCGTATTTCTCCCAATGGCACACCGGGTAGATTATGCAAGGAAAAAATGTGATCCGGTTTCAATTGCCTGAATTTTTCATCTTTTAATACTTTTAATGCACCGGTACCCGTTTCTTCTTCGGGTTGATACAACAAAATTACTTTCCCCTTTTCAGGTGGATGCTCACTCAGCATAGCAGCCAAACCGGCAACCATCACCATGTGGCCGTCATGCCCGCATACATGTGATGTGCCATCAACAACAGATTTATGCGTAAATGTATTGATCTCTTCTATAGGCAAGGCATCCAACTCGCTGCGGATCATGGTAACAGGGCCCTCACTTTTCCCGTTAAAAACAAAGGCCAATCCATATGTCCCGATATTCTCAATGACCATATCAGGGTGAAATTGTTTGATAAAATCAACCATACGTGCTGCCGTCTGCTTTTCATCGCCCGAAACATCAGGGTGTTTATGCAATGTTTTTCGAAAATCAACCAGGGTATTTAACAGTTTTTTATCCATAAAGCCTTGCTTTCCTGTTATTTTTAATCAAATAATGCAATCCGAAATACAGGATTGCGGAAAATGTCAATCCAAACACATTGGCATCCAAACCAAAGGGCAAAGATGGCAAAAATGTCATAATTACCGTAACACTTCCGCCGCCAATCATGGCAAAAATTGCCGCTACGGGTTCCGGTTTTTTGAAAATAAGTACGCCCAACACGGGCAAAAATAATCCGGAAACCATAAAGGCATAGGAATATAACATAAGATCAAGCACATTTTGAAGGTTCAGGGCAATGAGGATGGCAACAACACCAATTGCCAGTGTCAGTATCTGGGATGCCCTGAGTAAAGCTTTCCCTTTAAGTTCAACCTTAAAAAGTTTCATGCCGATATCGCTGAGAAGGTTTCCCGATGCTGCCATCAGGCAACTGTCAGCCGTGGACATGATAGCGGAAAAGTAAGCTGCCATCATGAGGCCCATCAACCCAACAGGCAGGGTATTTCTCAGCAAAATTGGCAGTCCCATTTCCTCGTCCACCATTCCGGTAATATCGTATCCCCATGCTTCGAACATGCCGTTTTCAAAAGCCACACGGGCAAAAAGCCCAAGGATTACACCCATAAATGCCATAAACGGATACTCAAAAATACCGGCTATATACCAGGCTTTTTGTGCCCTTTTGGCATCCTGTGAAGCATAAATCCGCTGATAAAGTGTCATCCCGACAAACCAAATCGGTAAAATGGTAACCAGCCATTTGACAGCGCGCTGCCAGGTAATGTTGTCAAACTGCAGATATTCGGTGGGCAACACTTCCCGTATTTCGCTCATTCCACCAACAGCATTGTATGCCACGGGAATTCCGATTAACGTTAACCCGGAAATGAGTACAATCCACTGCACTGTATCGGTATAGATCACAGCTTTTAAACCACCCATAACCGTGTAAACTACCGCAATCACACCCATAATTATCAATGCCCATGTCAGGTTCAGATCAATAAAAGTGGCAGAGGCAAGTTTGGCACCCGCCAGTATCTGTGAACTGGAAAACCCGATGTAGCCAATGCCGGATATAATCCCGGCCAGCATAGCCACGCGTTTATCGTAGAAAAAATTCAACATTTGGGGAAAGGTGTGAAAATTGTGCTTGAGGCCAACTTTATAAACCACGGGCACAAGAAAAACAGCAGCGAGCCAGGCTCCGATCAGTCCTGTAAACAACATCCAGGAACCTGAAATTCCAATGGCAAAGCCCAGACCACCCAGGCCAATGCTAAATCCACCGCCCACATCTGTGGCAACAACCGACAATCCGACATGCCATGGCCCCATGCTGCGTCCTCCAACGTAATAATCATCGGTGGATTTGTTCCTTTTCAGGAAATAATACCCGATGCCTATCAAGGCTATCATGTACACAATGAAAATGCTGAGATCAATCCAGTTCATGTTGCAATTTTTACACAAAAATAGCCATCACAAAATTCATTTCAAAATACATGTTGTTATAAGGCCGGATTTTCATGCCTGTTAGTTCAAGCTTGGTTATTAACCATTCAAGCTGAAAATAATAATAAATGGCCAATAAAGGTTGAAAAACAGTTAATAACAGTTACAAATGACGTAACCATTCACAGTATTAAAGTTAAAAAGTTTGTAAATATCCACGCCTTTCTAATAAAACGATTATAAAATATTGAATGTAAAATGATGAATGTAGAATTATATTTATCGTCGTTTTTTGATTTGGTTATTTGAGCTGTTTTTATACTTTTTGCAAATATAGCTACCAGTTCATTACATTCACATAAATCGGAATCTGTTTTCTTTTCATTCTATTTTTATTCATTCTACATTCATCATTGAAAATTTTACATTCCACATTTAATATTTAACTTTATTTCCATTTTGCAACGTTAAATTTTATTTTTAAATTTGTTCGACCTAAAAGCTTATTTATACTATTTACATCAAAACCGCACATTGATTGTTAACCAATGTTAACTGTTTTTAACTGTGAATGGTTACCTTATTTATTACACAGGCAGCTTCAGGGATGTTGTGGACATCAACACCATCAGACCAAAAATCAGGATGGCAATGCCTGCTATCCTGTTGATCCAAAGTAAAATCCGTAATTTTATGTTTTTTCCGAAAATATGTAAAACCCATGTCAGAAACAACCACCACAATACAGCACCGGAAGCTACGCCAAGTACCAGGAACAACAGGTTATTAAAAAGCATGCCTTTGGTTAACAAACCAAAAGCAGCAAAAATACCCCCGTGTATTAACAGGAAGGCAGGATTTGATAAGGTAAAAATAACCATGGATAAATAAGCGTTCCATAGATTGGCATTTTGTCTTTTCAATGCTTTTCTTCGTTCTACAGCAGGATTCCTGGTAAATAACCGTATCCCCAGGAAAATAAGAAGCGCTGCACCCATAAGTTTAAAGATGATTATGTTATCTGATAAAAAATCAATGATAACACTCAATCCGAAACCGGCAACAATGGCAAACACCGTATCTGCTGTTGCCACACCAAGGCCACTGATAAACCCTGTTTTCCTTCCTTGATTCAAACATCGTTGTACCACCATCATGGCCATAGGGCCAAGCGGAGCCGATACAGCAATGCCAACCAGTATGCCTTTGATATAAATGATAGAATCCATAATGTGGTTCAAAGATAGGGTTTTGCTTCTTAAATTAAAATGGATACAGTGATAAACATAATTTGAAGAAAAAGAAAAAAATAGTTGGATATAAAACATTTTGTACTTATATTTGTACTTGTATATGTACCAATAAAATTTAAAATTATGTTAACAACAACCATTTCAGACTTTAGAAAAAACATTAAAAAATACCTTGACTCTGTCACAAAAAATTTTGAGACATTGATTATCAATCGTGGTAAAGACTCCGGGGTAGTAATAATATCACTGGATGAATATAATGCTTTGACAGCAACACAACATGAATTATCTTCAAAAGTTAATGAGACCCGACTTGACTCGGCCATAGAAAAACTCAAAAATGATTCGTCATTTCAAAAAGACTTAATTGAATCATGAAATACATATTTGTTGATGAATCATGGGAGGATTATTTATATTGGCAAAAAAACAATAAAAAATACGCTAAAAAAATCAATACCATGTTAAAAGATATTTCCCGGACGCCATTTTCAGGACTTGGAAAACCTGAACCATTAAAGCATAAATATAAAGGATTTTGGTCCCGTAGAATTGACAAGGAACACAGATTAATCTATGCGGTAAAAGATGACGAAATATTAATTGCTAAGTGTAGATTTCATTATGATTGAAATATCCAGATAAATGGGTAATCAAACTCCCAAATTCAAAACAATTTGGTAACTAAACTTCCCGAATTTAAAAACACAATATTAATTTGCAGCCCTGAATATTAAAGGAAAAACTAAGTGAGTACGCCAAAAACTACCACCCCACCGAATAATTTTCGCTTATCTTTGCATGCAAAAACACCTCCAATGAAACAACCGGTATTTCATTTTAAACAATTCAGCGTAAAGCACGGCAAATCCGGCATGCAGGTGGGCACAGACGGGGTGCTGCTTGGTAGCATAGCAACATTCCCGGGCCGGGGCAGGGTGCTGGATGTTGGCTGCGGATCCGGCTTACTGTCACTGATGCTGGCTCAGCGCTATCCCAACATTACCATTGATGCCATTGATGTTGATAAGCATTTAGCAGAACAAGCCCGTGAGAACATTCAGGCCAGCCCGTGGAACAAATGCATCAAGGTTTCACATACCAGCCTTCAGGATTATGACAATGGACAATATCACGGCATCATCAGCAATCCCCCGTTTTACCGGAATGCACTGCATCCCACAGACAGCACACGCAAACAAAGCAAGCACGCTGAATCGTTGCCGGCAGCTTCCATTTTTGAATTTGCCAACACATACCTGCATCCTGATGGTATATTGTGGCTCATTTATCCATATCCGGACAAAGGGTTCCTGTATAAACAGGCCGCTGCCCATGATTTTCATATCGCCTCGCAGTATTTCATCAAACCCAACATACACAAAACCGCCCACCGCCTGGTGGTGGCTTTCGGCAAAAATAAAATCACACCGGACACAAATTTACTGGCCATTGAAATGTCCGTACGCCACTCCTATACATGGCAATATAAACGTTTATGCAGGAATTTTTTGCTGAGGGTGTAAATAAAAAAACCTTCTCCAAAGTACAAACTCTGAAAAAGGTTTTCAATTAAACAGTTGTTGTAAAAATCAAGCTATCCGGCATTATGCCAGTTTAATTTCTTTGGCCAGGTAAACATCCTGTACAGCATGCAGCAGTTCAACGCCTTCTTTGAGTGGTTTCTGGAAAGCTTTTCTGCCTGTAATCATTCCCATACCGCCGGCACGTTTGTTTATGACAGCCGTCATCACAGCTTCCTGCAGGTCGGAATCGCCTTTGGATGCACCACCTGAATTGATTAGCCCGGCACGTCCCATGTACCCGTTGGCTACCTGGTAACGTGTCAGGTCAATGGGATGGTCGGTGTTGAGCTCGGTGTACATCTTTTCATTTATTTTACTAAAATTTATCTCTTTAAACCCACCATCAAGGGTTGGTTGTTTTTGTTTGATGATATCAGCCTGTATGGTTGCACCCAAATGATTGGCCTGCCCGGTCATGTCAGATGAGGTATGGTAATCTTTGCCATCCACTTTGAAATCATTGTTTCTCAGGTAACACCACAAAACAGTAACCATTCCCAGTTCATGAGCCCTTTCAAAGGCACTGGCAATTTCGGTAATTTGCCGGTTGGATTCATCAGAACCAAAATATATGGTAGCTCCAACACCAACAGCACCCATTTCCCAGGCTTCTTCAACCGAGCTGAACAAAATCTGGTCGAAGGTATTGGGATAGGTCAACAATTCATTGTGGTTGATTTTTACAATGAACGGGATTTTGTGTGCATACTTCCTGGCCATACTACCCAGCACACCCACGGTCGAAGCAACACCGTTAGTACCACCTTCCATAGCCAGTTTGATGATGTTTTCAGGGTCAAAATAATCCGGGTTTGGAGCAAAAGAAGCCCCTGCGGTATGTTCCACACCCTGATCTACCGGCAAAATAGATAAATAGCCTGTTCCTCCGAGCCGTCCGTGGTCAAATAGCAGTTGCATATTACGCAACACCTGTGGATTGCGGTTTGAATGATACCACACACGATCCACAAAATCAGGACCGGGCACATGCAGCCGGCTTTTATCAATGCCTTTTGCTTTGTAGTCCAGTAAATAGTTCGCTTTGTCTCCGAGTAATTTTACAATATCATTGTAGTTCATAAGCTTAAATTTTTTAGATTAATCTTTCACATTAAATTATTTAATTAAAAGTAACTACTCACCGCAAAGACGGTGAAACACAAAGTTATAAAATTTTTCATTAATCTGTTACAAACATTCATTAATAGTACCGAATCAGTTAATAACGGTTAATAATAGTTAAAACCGGTTGCCTATGAGCAGTTAGCGTTTTAAGCAAACAATAAAAATCACAATTTATCGCAACCGTTTTTAACCTTTGATAACCATTATTAACTATCTATGTACCCAATTCATCATTATTTTTCATTTCCCTTCGTTACGCCGCCTGCCTGTCGGCAGACAGGGACAAGTTCTAGCATTCGATATCCGTCTTCGCCGGTCAGGTTTTATCATTTAATTATATTAACGCTTACCCTGGCAGGTTTGTTCTACTTCATCAGGGGTGATGGGGATGCGTTTTTGTCCAAGTAAACGGGCACCTTTCTCCGTTACAAGTAAATCATCTTCAAGCCTGATACCACCAAAATCCATATAATCTTTAAGTTTATCATAATTGATAAACTCGGTGTGTTTTTTATCGCGTTTCCACAATTCGATGAGTTCAGGAATAAAATAACATCCCGGTTCATCAGTAATCACAAATCCGGGTTTTAATTCACGGCCAAGCCTTAAACCTGCCAGCCCAAAAATTTCGGCCCGTTTTACTTTGTTGTCATATCCCACGTAATCCTCGCCGAGGCCTTCCATATCGTGGGCGTCGAGGCCCATCATATGGCCAAGGCCATGAGGCTGAAACAATGCATGTGCCCCTTTCATCACCGCTTCTTCAGGGTTGCCCTTCATAATTCCCAGTTCTGTGAGGCCTTTAGCCAGCACTTCCGCAGCCTGAAGGTGTACCCATTGGTATGTAACACCGGGTTTGGTGATTTTCGCAGCGTGGTTATTGGCATTCAATACAATTTGATAAACTTCTTTTTGTTTTTGTGTGAATTTTCCACCCACGGGGGTTGTGCGAGTGTGATCAGATGCATAATGCAATGTTGTTTCACATCCGGCATCTGCAAGCATTAAATCGCCTTCCTGCATGACATTGCCATGATAATGATTATGCAAAGTCTGTCCATTAATGGTAAGGATAATCGGAAACGAAGGGATTCCACCGTGAGACAATGAAATGCCTTCCATACGGCCTGCCACTTCCCGCTCCACCACACCGGGATGAGCCATACGCATGGCTTCAGTGTGCATCATGTAACCAATATCACTGGCTTTGTCGAGTTCAGCAATTTCATACTGATCTTTGATGCTGCGCAGTTCTACAATGGCTTTAATGAGTTCCACCGATGCATGTTTATCCATTTCATCAAATGGCACACCCAGGACATTGTTAAAAAATATCATGTGGTCATGGCGATACAGGGGCGGAAAATGTATTTTCCTGCCTTTGTCCTGCGCTTGACGGAGGAAATCAACCAATGCACCATATTTATCACTGTTTTCAACACCAACTTCAGAAGCCAGGGTTTTCACAGAAGGCTGCGGCCCCATCCATACTATATCATCAATGTCAACATCATCAGCAAAAATATACTCTGTATCATTATCAACATCAATGACTCCTGCCATACCAGGAATATCCTGTCCGAAAAAATACAAAAAATTACTGTCCTGCCGGAAGTGATACCCGTTTGCCGGATAATTCATTGGCGATTCGTTGTTCCCGGGGATAAGTATTATCCCGCTTTTAACTAATTTTTTGAGCTTGTTGCGACGCTCTATATACACATCTTTTTTAAACATAACACATTATTTTTAAAATTAAGCCTAAAGATAAGAAATAACTATGAAATAAAAAACTGACAATCCTGTATTTTTTTGACAATTTCATTTCTTTCAGGGCAGCGGGTAATTGTTTGCCCCTATTTAAATGGTCTCTGCCTCCCTGCCCGTCCGGCAGGCGGGCGGCCTATATCTGCCATTGGGTATGCCGGCTGTTGCTATCCGCCCGGACAGGATTTCATTGCCAATCAAGCTGCCGGGCGGGCAAACAGCACAGCATCCCCAATGGCAGGATGCCGGCCTCCGTCAGGCTGCAGGAAATAAAAATTATTTATTGTAATATACCTGCAATATTTGTCAAAATTCAGATTTCGTATTATTTATATATTTAAATCATTTTATTATTTGAAATATTAGCCGTTGCTAACGGTTAATAACGGTTATTAACCGTTAGCAACGATTTTATATTTGATTATCTGTATTTTACAATTTAACATAAGATTCATTATTTTGAATGATTTTGCTGATTTTGGAAATTTAATGTAACTTTTATTCATCTTTTACATTATTTAAAATTATTTAAATTAAATACAGCATATTTTATTAATATTAATACTTATTATATTTAATATTAGAATTTATTTTATTCATACCTATCCAGAGCCTGGCGGTAAACATTAATTACTTCCTGCCTGAAACTTTTGGGTTGGATGACTTTTACCGATTCACCGTATGACAAGATTTCCATGCGAAAATCATAAGTCGGGCGCAGGTGTAGTTTTATTCTTAGTTCCTTATCATTGTCTTTCAGTATTTCCTGTGATTCGTGGAGTGGCAGCGACTTGATGTATTTGCCCTGATGTGGTTTAAATGACAGGATGATGTCTTCTGCAGGCTTTTCGTTGGGGCCGATGATACCAAAACAGTGCCTGAAATATGCTTCCGCTTTAAAATCTTTGGGATATGTAAACTTTTCCATCCTGATATCAAGCATCCCCATCCTGTCGAGGCCGAAAATGCGGATTTCCCCGTGTTTATCACAAAGGCCTACTACATACCAGCGTTGCCGGAACTCCTTGAGCAGGTAAGGCTTAATTTCCCTGAGCTGTGTATTTTCATCCCAGTATTTTTTATAGGCAAAACGCACTTTATGGCGATTGCGTATGGCATGCAGCAACCCGTGAATATGTTCGGTGCCCAGTGGCCTGCGTTTTTCGAGTTGGATATGACGAAGCAGTTTCTCTCCTGTATTCAGGGCATTAAATGTATCAAAGGCTTCAAGCATACGCATGTTGGTATCATCAGCCTCTTCTTCCATGATACGGTATTTTTTCAAGCTAAAATCATATTGAATATCAATGTTGTACATGGAACGGATATCATCGCGGTCGCGCAAAAATGTACGGCCGGATATTTCGAAATTATACCCGTGTATTTCAGATTCGAAAGCCAGTTTGTCCAGTATTTCTTTCAGCGTGCATGGCCTTTTTCTCAACAGGTTGATAATGATACTGTAGCGTGACAGTGATTCGCGTTTTGACATAATCAGTAGTTTTTAATGAACCCAATATTGTTTGTTTTTTTGGCATGTAGATATTCTGTCTGACAAAATGCTACAATTTCGTCAAAATCCGGGATTTTTCCATGAAGAATTTCATTAATTTCCCGCTTACGGCAGATATTGTCGATTTGAGCGCCGGAAAAATCATAGTTTTCAGCAAGCTTTTGGCAATCACTTACGGGCAAATCGGGCATCTTGTCTTTCCAGATTTTTTTTCTGACTTCCATTGACGGGGCATCCAGTTTTATTTTAAACAGGAACCTCCGATCAAAAGCCGGATCGATGTTCCGGATCAGATTTGTTGTGGCAATGAATATCCCGCTAAAGTTTTCAAGCTCTTCCAGTAAAATATTCTGCATGGCATTTTCGGTCTGAGCCGTATTTGATGTGCCAATTTCTTTTCGGCTGGATATGACTGCATCCGCTTCATTGAAAAGCAGTATTGGGGTAAGGTCGCATTCATCAGCAAAATCATAATAATCAGTGAATATTTCTTTTATCCGTTTTTCGCTTTCACCAAACCAGGCAGATTTTGTTTTTGATATTTCCATTCTTAACACCTGGCGTCCTGAATGCTTTGCCATTTGCATTACGGTTTCAGTTTTACCGGTACCACTTGGTCCGTGTAGTATGACATTTATGCCTGCAGGCAGATTTTTTTCAGTAAGCCTTTTTTGCAATGCATCAAACTCCGCCGGTAAAAACATATTCTGAAGATTTTGAACCTGAGATTGCTCCCCTGCATTGTAAAACATGCGCTTTTGAGCAATGGATTTTCCTTTAATGATATTTCTGTCCTTACTGCTGCTCAGTTTGACGTTAATATTCATATCCTGTAATTTTTTAATGCTTGTGCGGGTCAGATCAAGTTCGATATCATTAAAAAATGAATCATTCAGCACTTTGCACAAATCGTTTTTTACCAGCATGTTTTCTCCGCTTATTAATTTTTGCTTATAAACAATCTTATCAGCCGTGCTGCTAAAAAAGTAAGTTGTGATACTGCCGGGATCAATCGCATGATGGATTGTCAGTTTTTTCCACAGGCACATTAAAAACAGGTATTTGTCAGGAAGGTCAAGTTTGAAATCGGATAACCACTTTAACAATGGCTGGTGTTTATTGCTTTTGAGGATATTATTAATTTTAAATTTAAAATGCACTACATCCTCAATTTTTGGCTCTCCCGGGGCATCTTCTTTTATCCGGGACAGTCGTTCTAAAATATCAAAAATGTTTAATGTTTTGCCGGATTTTTTGAGATCAGGCAGCGGATTTCCTTCAATGATTGCATCTGTAACGGATTTATTGATGGTATATTGATCGTTGGAATAATGGATTTGGGGGCGGTGCCGCGACTTTTCCAATATAAATATTTTTCGATCGGTCAGGCATACAAAATCATCTTTGAAGGCAAGAATCCTGGCAGGGCTGCAATTGAAATACTCTATCAAATCACTGAAATCCACCGTATCGCCTTTGTAATTCAAATTAAAAACGACAGCAATAAACAGTGCTTGTGAACCGGTAACCTTGAAATAATCTTTTATCAAATTTAACTCGCTTTTGAGTTCATCAAATAAAGCTGGTTTGAGTTTTGATTCTCCGGCCTTTTGGTAAATCATCCCGATACTTTCGAGCAGTACATGTTTGACATTTTGTTTCATTGTCTTTGTATTTTATCACAAAACTACGGAGGGGGTAAGCCAAAATGTGGCGGGGTCGTTTAATAGTTCTTTTGTCATGATATTTGAATGCTGACGCGTCAAATATCCATGCCAAAAGGGTTTGTGGGGTAAATAAGGATTTACTGAGGTTTTCAAGAGGAATAAGGTTGGTGGTAGAAGGATAGCAAAACTTTCTATCTGATGTTATTTCCTCTTTTTGGGAGGTTTTCTTGGATGAGGAAATGAATACGAGATTTTGTCTCGAATAGGATTTTCTCTTTTCATTAGAGATAAATTGGATATTGAAGATAAAATAAACCTTATTTATTCTTAATAAACCTCAGTACGATAATACGA
>JBNJGX010000014.1:0-22844 GCA_051748025.1 Bacteroidota bacterium | reverse complement strand
TGAAGCCCTTACCTTTAATGTTGGTGTTGAATCAATGACAGTGGTTCCCGAAATTTGTGTCCCGATATATTATCCCTGTGGCCCATGGTACTGTCCCGTATGTGATTGGTGTTATGAGGGAGAGGCATGCACCCCTGCCGTTGTTTTTAATGGATTTGATGCTGGTTTCGGGCCCCTGGTTGATCTGCAGCCCAACCTGTATAACACACATTATGATTGGGTGGACAACACATGGGAAATGGAAGGCTTCAATAGTTTTGAAAATATGGCCCCCATTCATCTTGAACCCGAAAAGTTTTTTGTAACGGCTACAGGTGTTGATGTGTCCTGTCATGGTGAAAGTACAGGGGAAGCCACGGCAACAGTAAGCCACGGCAGACCACCTTATTTATATAACTGGAGCAACGGCGTCAGTCATTCAACACACCAGGAAAATCACACTGTTGATGGTCTGGCAGCCGGAACACATTATGTTTCTGTCGTTGATGACAATGGGTGTATGGTATTTGCACCAGTAGAAATTTCTGAACCGGAATATCCTCTGAGTATAGAATCAGAAATGGATAGCCTTGCTTGTTATAACAGTGATGATGGCAGCATCAACATTACAACATCGGGCGGAACCAGCCCATACACTTTTGCGTGGTCAAACGGTGAAACATCAGAATCAGTAAATAACCTGCCTGCTGGTAGTTATACACTGACAATAACAGATGATAACGGCTGTACCCTAAGTGAAAATTTTGATATCAGCCAACCCGAACCACTGGCACTAAACTTTAACACGATTGATGTAGATTGCACAAACAGCAATACAGGATCCATCGAAGCAATTGTAACCGGCGGTATAACACCTTATGCCTATAGCTGGTCTAATGGAGAAACCGGAAGCAGCATTGACAGCCTGAGTTCAGGACATTACGATGTAACAGTAACAGATGCAAACGGATGTACAATTTCAGATGGTGTTGACATACTTGAGCCTGATAACCCACTTGTTGTTACCGATAGTATCAATAATGTACTGTGTAACGGTGAAAATACCGGCAGCATTCATCTTGACATAAGCGGTGGCACATCACCATATACATGTGCATGGTATAATGAGTCGGAAAGTTATTGGTTAAATGAAACATCCCCGGTATTAAATGATATTTATGCCGGAGATTATACAGTAATTGTAACTGATGCCCAGGGTTGTACTGAAGAATTAAGCATAAGGATTACCGAACCACCGGCATTTGAATCTGATGCGATAGTTACAGACGTTCTCTGTCATGGAAACAGTGATGGTGCCATAGAAACAATTTTATCCGGCGGCACAGAGCCATACACGTTTGAATGGTCAAATGGAGCAACAACCCAAAACCTGGATTCAATAAGTGCCGGTGAATACAGCCTGACAATAACGGATGATAACGGATGTACTTATTTTCTGGATACAGTGGTCAGTCAACCTGATAACCCACTTACAAGTACGATCGATACAAAAGATGTGCGTTGTTATGGGGATTCAACCGGACAGATTTCTGTAGAAACTTCCGGAGGAACGCCTCCTTATTCTTATGAATGGTCTAACGGAGCTGATACAAACACACTCAGCGATATGCCAGCCGGCACATATTCTTTAACCGTAACTGATGCAAACAATTGTATGCATTACACAGGCGGTGAGATAGACCAACCAGACGCCCCCCTTAGTACCGATTATACGACAACAGATGCATCATGCTATGGCTACAGCGATGGGATGATAGAAATACATGTTGAAGGAGGAACATTGCCTTATACAGTTATCTGGGATGATAATGAATATTTAATCAATAATAATATTCATACCCTTATAAACATCCCGGCAGGCACATATAATTTCACACTTGTTGATGCCAATGATTGCAAACTATACAACAATTTTGTCATCGAACAACCTGAAGCCATTGATATCAATTTTGAAACAGGTATAGTGTCCTGCTATGGCGGAGAAGATGGTCAAGTAACCACTATTATTGAGGGAGGAACCGAACCATATTCTTATAACTGGAGCAATGGCAGTACCAGTCAAAATCTGAATAATGTAACAGCGGGCACATATCATTTTACCCTTACCGATAATCAAAATTGTCAGCAAGATACCAGTATAGAAGTGGAAACATTTCCTGAGATCATCACAGAATATAGCATAGAGCCAAAAACCTGCATTGACAAAGATGATGCCTCTATACTTCTAAGTGCTTCAGGCGGTACCGGAGATTTTATTTACGAATGGTCAAGCGGACAAAACACCCCAAACATCAATAATCTGGCTTCAGGGAGCTATGGGGTAACCATAACCGATGGTAATAATTGTGAAAAATTCCTTGACATTTACATCCCCGAAAATGATACCGAATGCTTATATATTCCAAACAGCTTCACTCCAAATGGTGACGGTTACAATGATACATGGGTACTCAGAAATATTGAAGCGTATCCTTCCGCTATGGTACAAGTCTTTGCAAAAGATGGCAGAATATTATTTGAAGCCAATGGCGGATATACACCATGGGATGGGACATACAACGGAAAAGATGTTCCAAGTGGCACTTATTATTATGTTGTGGATTTAAACAATGGTGATGAACCCTACAAAGGTTCACTAACAATTTTGAGATAAAATAAATGAATATGAAAAATTTGATTATGCGATCGTGTTTCTATTTACTTCTGTTTTTTGTAGCACTTAACGTGAAAGCAGTTGATAATGAAGATCCCCCACCCTGTCATACATTGGAAATATCAGGAACCCATGTAAGTTGTAATGGTTTGAGCGATGGCACTGCCACAGTAACTATCAATAACATCAGTTCGGATCATACCATCACATGGTCAACCGGGGAAACCGGGGTAACAACCATTAGCGGACTTTCAGCAGGTTATTATGATGTGGAAGTGCTTGATAATGTAACAGGATGTTCACGTATAGCGATCATCAATATCACAGAACCCGATCCATTATCAGGGAGCTTGAGTGCTACACATGTTAATTGTTATGGCGAATCAACAGGGAGTCTTGATCTTACCATTAACGGTGGAACAGAAGACTACAGTTACAGCTGGAGTAACGGTGCTTCAACAGCAGATATCCAGGATATTCCAGCCGATACATACAGCGTAACAGTTACCGATGCAAACAGTTGCAGCATTAGTTTGTCTGAAGAAATCACAGAGCCTTTTCAAGCTTTGGGAGCCAGCATTGAGCATACTTTAATCAGTTGTCATAATAATTCGGATGCATCAATTGATGTAGATGTCTGGGGTGGCACACCTTTTTATTATTATGAATGGAACAACGGGAGCACATCACAAGATCTTAACAACATCGAAGCCGGAGATTATACCGTAACAATTACCGATGATAAAGGCTGTACTTTAACACAATCGACAAGTATCAGCAATCCGCCTGAACTTACCCATACATCGTATTCCACTAATAATGACTGTCATGGTGATACTGACGGCACAGCAGGTGTGGAAATAAGCGGAGGCACAGAACCTTACACCTATAACTGGGCAAACTCAGACTATATGCTTAGTTTTGACACACCGGAACTTGAAAACCTCATTGCAGATAATTATTACCTTACTGTGGCGGATGCACATGGTTGTTCATTCACAGAATCTTTTGAAGTAACAAGCCCCGATCCCCTTGAAATAAGCATCAGCGGGGAAGATGCCACTGCTTATGGGGCATCAGACGGTCAGATCGAACTGGAAGTTAACGGTGGTACAGAACCCTATACTTACAACTGGTCTAATGGAGTAAGTACAGAAAACAACCCTGATGTACCTGCCGGAGAATACAGTGTGGAAGTCATTGATGCAAATGGATGTACCATTGAAACAAGCATAACAATAAGTGAACCACTGGCTCCCCTCGGTTTTTCTTATACAACAGAAAATGTCAGTTGTCATAACGGCAGCAATGGGGCAATTACACTTTATCCGGAAGGTGGTACCGAACCATATACTTTTACCTGGTCTAGCGGTGCATCACTCCATTATCTTACAGACTTACAAGCAGGCACATATATTTGTACCCTTTCTGATGCCAATGACATCGAATATGTTGATTCAATAAGCATCACTGAACCTGATCCAATTGCATTGTCTTATACCAGCACTGATATCTCATGCTTTGGCGGAAATGATGGTAATATTGACATAAGTGTAAGCGGAGGAACAGAACCATACCGGTACCAATGGTATGATCCTGATTATGCATTGGCCGGCATTGAACAAGATATTGATTCCGCCAGGGCAGGTGAGTATATGCTTGTTGTTACCGATACAAATGATTGCAGCAGCAATATATCTGTTAGCCTAAGCCAGCCACCTCCGCTTGAAGTTGAGCTGACAGGGAATGACATTCAATGCCATGGTGCAAGTACCGGAAACATATATTCTGATGTTTCAGGTGGGGCCCCGGATTATACATATGATTGGTCTAATGGAAGTACCAATCCAAATCCCGCTAATTTACCGGCAAATGATTACATGCTTACAGTAACAGACGCACAAGGTTGTGAGTCTTTTGGAGAAATCACATTGTCCCAGCCAAGTCCTATTGAAATTGAGCTGACCAGCACCCCGGTAAGTTGTGAAGAACAGTCTGATGGTACGGTAAGCTCAGAAGTTTATGGCGGCAGTGGTGCTTATGAGTATTTATGGAGTACCGGTGGTACAGACGAAGAAATCACCGATTTGCCCGAAGGGGTTTACAGCCTTACAGTAACAGATATTTTTGATTGTCAGATGTCAGATTCAATTACTGTATCGAAAAACCATACAGATTGCATCAGTATTCCATCATCATTTACACCAAACGGTGACGGGTATAATGACACCTGGGTTATCAAAAATGCTTACCTTTTCCCTGAATGTAAACTTCAGGTATTTAACAAATGGGGAACAATAGTATTTGAAACAACCGGATACGTTGACCCGTGGGACGGGAAATATCAGGGTGATATTTTACCCTCCGGCACCTACTATTATATTTTCCAAAGCACCCCCGATAGTGAAGAAAGAACAGGAACATTAACCATACTTAAATAAGCAAAAATTTACCATTATGAAGAAATATACTTTAATCATCATCATTTTGTTCGCGGGCATCCAGGTTTTTGCCCAGCAATTACCATTGCGTAGCCAGTATATGCTGGACTATTTTACATTAAACCCTGCAGTAGCAGGCAGTCTTGATCATACACCAATTAACCTTAGTGTCAGGCAGCAATGGGTCGGTTTCGAAGGGGCGCCTTCATCACAATCAATCAATGCCCATACGTACATTGGTAATAATATCGGTATGGGAGGGGCTCTGTTTAATGAGATTGCCGGGCCATCACGACGTACTGGTGCATCAGTCTCATTCGCATATCATATCCAGTTATCAAAAGATTTTTCACGTAAGTTATCTTTTGGTTTATCCCCGGTATTTTATCAGCATTACATCAACACAGAAATGCTAACGACTGACATGGAAGGTGATCCGGTTATTGAAAATGGGTTTGAAACCAAATTATCTCCGGATGCAAATTTTGGAATCATGTTTTCGGAAAAAAAGACTTATTTTGTTGGTTTATCAGTTTTCAACTTACTTGAATTGCGCACAGACTTATTCAAGGAAATGGATAACAATAACAATCCTGTTAAACGGACATTTTACCTTACCGGTGGGTACACTTTTAATCTCAGTGACGATTTTGATTTGCAACCATCTTCACACATTCAATATCAAATGAATACGCCAGTTCAGGCTGAAGGGGCAATCCGCGGCACTTACAAAGATTTAATCGGTTTAGGCGTATCATACAGATACCTTGATGCGGTAGCCTATATGCTTACAATCAATCTTGGAACAATAAGAATTGGTTATTCATATGATATGACAACTTCCAACCTTAAAAACCATGCGTTTGGTTCTCACGAATTCCATTTAACCTACAGAATATTTAATAATAAAAACACGAAATCGTCCACAACTAAAATACCAATGTTCTATTAATCCCATCATCCGGAAAAAAATTGATAACAATGCGCCTGTTAAAAATAATACCATATATCATCATTACATTATTGAGTTTAAATTGCTTCTCACAAGATGCTAAGATCATCGAAATGATCAATAATGGCAATTATGAAGAAGCAGCAAATATACTCAGCACAGGTAAGTCCATTGAAGATATGGAAATTGGGGATTTATCTGCTTTGGGGATTTGCTATATTAACCTTAAAAATTATACAGACGGAGAAAATGTATATCAGGAAATTACAAGCAGAGAAGAATCCAAACCGGTACACTATGCGTATTATGGCGAAATTCTGTTGATCAATGAAAAATACGATCAGGCAAAAACAGCTTTCAAGGTTTTTCTTGAAGAGAATCCGGAAAACCTAAACGCACAACTAAAGCTACAGTCATGTGACTCGTTGAAAGCATGGCAGGATTACAGCACTGATGTCACCATTGAACCCGTAAAATCAATTAACAGTCAATACGAGGAAAAATCATCCCTGTTTATTGATGACAAGCTTGTGTTTGTTAGCAACCGCATCCCTGAAACTTACCGTAATAAGCCCGATCTGAGTGACAATTTAGTGCAGGGATATCTCATGAACAATGACAGCCTTACTTTATTTCAGGAAGATTTACTGGATACCTATACCTGTGAAGCAATGGATTACAGTCCTGCTACTGATATGCTGGCTTTCACCCTGCGCAAAAAGAAAAAGTTCATGGTTGAGACAGATTTTTCTGAGGCAGATATATTTTTTCGTAAATTAGATGATGAAGCAGACAGCTTAATTGAATTTAAATGGAAAGATATGCCGGAAAATGTCAGTACGGCACATCCTGCATTTGCCAACAACGGAAATCGTTTGTATTTCACCTCTGATATGGATGATGGTTACGGTGGCAGTGATCTTTATTACTCGGATAATAAAAATGGGAAATGGTCTAAACCTGTGAACCTTGGTGAAACAATCAATACAAAAAAGCATGACGTCTTTCCTGTCGTTGATGGGGATACAATATTGTACTATTCATCAGACGGAATGCCTGGTTATGGAAACCTGGACATATTCAAAACAAAAATAACCGGCGATGAGTTATCCCGGCCGGTAAATATGAAAGCACCTGTAAATTCGATTGGTAATGACTTCTCATACTACAAAACAGATGAGTACACCGGATATTTGACATCAAACCGCTCGGATTTAAGTCAGGGTTTATATGATATTTTCAGGCATGAACGCCCCGAACCCGAACCTGTAATAGAAGAACCGGAAGAAGAAGAAGAAGAAGAACCGGAAGAAATTCTGGTTTTCAACCCCGAAAACTTCCAACCCCGTCCTGTGTTTTTTGATATCAACAAAAAAGAAATAGATAAAGTTTTTTATGATGCACTGGATCAAATTGCAGACACGCTGAAATTATATGATGATTTATCCCTTCGTTTAACAGGTCACGCAGACGCTAAGGGGCCATCTTCTTTCAGCACTGACCTGGCAGAAAAGCGTGCTGCTGCTGTGAAAAATTATCTGAAAGACAAAGGGATCAAACCAGATAAACTCATCACTGACAATGCTGGCGTGACAAAAGACCGCAATGTTGAGGGCATTACTTATCATGTTCAAATCGGAACATCAACCAAAGATGATGCAACCGACTGGTATTCCAGCCTTATAGACCACAGCCATAAAATCATCTCTTTTGAAAAAGGACAATATACACTTTATGCCATTGGCCAAACAAAAAGCAAAGACAAAGCTTCAGCTTTAAAGAAAGAGATTGAGGACAAATACAATATTGATCCTTTGGTTATTTGTTCGAGCAAAGATAAATTACTTACCAATTGTTATTATGCCCTTAACCGCAGGGTAGAATTTTCATGGATAAAATAAAATTGGTTATTAATCAGCCATAAAGGTTTCTGTAACTTTCGGTTAACATAGATTAAAACCGGTTACTTATGATGCTCCCGAAATTAGAGGGGTTAGGGGTTAGGATTTAGGTGTTAGGTTATGTTAAAGATTTCTCATAACCTAACACCTAAATCCTAATAATCTTATCCGTTCGAAAGAAACCATTCTTATCTTAACCAATTTTAACTAATTATTTATTGCCCCACACACACCAATCACTGCATCAGCATAATGGTGCCTTTTTTGGTTTTTATATTACCATTCCACATTTCAGCCTCAACATAATACACATATGAATCCACCGGCTGTAATTCACCCTGATAATAGCCATCCCAGCCCTGTTCAATATCATCGGTTTGAAACAACTTTTCGCCCCAGCGGTTGTAAATGGAAAATTCTTTCAGGTCTTTTATGCCAATGCCCTTTACATAAACCACCCTGTTGACAGGTTTGCCTTTTGGTGTAAATGCTTTTGGCACGTCTAAAGTGTAACGTACATCCACAATAATATCATAATTAAGTTGTTCAGTAAAACAACCAAGACTATCTGTTATTTCAACAGTATATTCCTGGTTTTCCTTCGGATTAAATGTGGGATTTTCACAAACTGTACATGAAATATTATCATCAGGAGACCACAGTATATCCACATTTTCCTGGTCTGTTTCTATGTAGTTTGAGATGGACTCTCCAACGATAATCGTATCCTGATCGCTACCAAGCGTACTTATTACCGGATATTGAATATCTATATCCACTGAATCTTCATTAACACAACCATTGCTGCTTGTTACTGTAATATAATAGGTTATATCTTCTTCAGGCGTTGTATAAGGATTGGGAATACCGGTTTCACTTAAATAAAGTTCTGGCTCCCATGCATATTCTCCACCACCCTGGGCAGATAAATTAAGGCTGTCACCTTCGCAAATGATGGTATCAGAAGTGGCTTGTGGATCAGGAATATACCCTATAACTATCTGTTGTATTGTATCATCCCAGCATCCAACTTCGGGATTTTCAACTTCAAGCCGTATTTCCACAACAGAATCTTCCTGTGTGGTATTTTCAAATGTCACGGCATTCCAATCTGCTTCGGTGTGTGACCCGATCCCCTCAATTGTCCAGTTATAAATCATATCATCATCTGTGGAAGTAATTGAAGTGTCAAGCATCAAATCCAAAGTAAAAGGACTACAGCGAAAAGTATCAGTTACTTCATCAGTTTCTGTATCTATCAATGAAAAAGCAGCTTGTACATCATGTATTACTACATAAACAGACAGCGGCGGTATATCCTCACAACCGGAGCCACTCAACCGGGCATCCACACGGTAAGTATTGCCGGAACCGGGCATATTATGGTAGACATAGCTTGTTGTATAACCCTGATCACTACCTCCTTCACCAAATGTCCATTGTATATTGTCAATACCTTCGCCATTTTCAATTGAAAAATCAAGGGTATCATGCAGGCAGGCATGTACAGATGAACCATTGTCAACATCCTGGCCATTGACATACAAATCCCCGCTTGGCCCGCCGATTGATATCAACTCTTGATGCGTGTCTTCACATCCAAAGCTTGTTTCAACTTCTAGCTTAAGGTAATAATCACCTGACTCCGGATAAGAAAATTCATATGCATTATAACCATTACCCTGTTCATTCAAATAACCGGAAGTCCATAAATAGCTGGCTGACGGATCTTCAGGAGCATCATGGATAACATCACCAGTTTCAATTGTTAACGGGGGACAAGATATACTATCGTTTACAACCGAAAAGCCGGCATTGGCTTCTTGTACTTCAATGTAAGCAGTTTTTTCTTCAGTTTCTGTACATCCCTCCCCACTACTAACGGTAAGGCTCACATCATAAGTACCGGGCTCTGAATAACTGTGCATGACAATCATTTCATTACTGACTGAATCATCACCAAAATCCCATTCATAATCATATGCATCATCATCCTGCATATTTGGTACATATTCAATCGTATCTCCAACACATACCTGTCTGTCCTGGTCATCAACCGATTCTGCAGTAAACCCGGCATCAATGGAAATAAGTTCAATGTAAGCAGGAATAAAAAGCGTATCTGTACAATCTCCTGCTTCAGCAATAATGGTTAGATTGTAATTTCCTGCTTCGGTCAGGTTAAATTCGGATGTAAAAGGCACTGAATCAGTCCCGTTAACATCCGGTTCATCCGACCCTTGCCAAATATTGTATTCTTCTTTTAGCTCAACAACAATTGAATCGATTGGATCATCGGCTACAACAAAACCTTCGACAATTAAATTATAGGGGGGACAATCTTCAACAGGATAAGCAGAAGTTACATCTATACTGGGGCCAGCCACGTGTAAATCATGACATACTGAATCCTGACAACCGTTTTCATCTTTTACATGCAAACACACATTAACATCCCCATGCGTATGATACACATGAGAAGTATCTGAATCCGGCATCCACCCTGTATTTTCACCATCACCAAAATCCCAGTAAAACTCTTCTGCATTTTGACTGCCGCTTTCCTCAAATACATATTCAACATTTGCACATACAACAGAAGGATCTAAAGAAAAAGATGCTTCTGGTTGTATTACATCGATTTGTAAAGAATCATTATACTCACAGCCTGTTGAAGTATTCTCAGCTATCACATACACCCAGTATTCTCCGGTGCCTGGAAATTCATAAATGATGGCACTGTCAGAGATATTATGCTCATGGATCACATTAAAAGCATCATCCTTAATTACCCAATCCCATGAATCAGCTTCAACCAAATCCACCTCCAAAAGATATTCGTTGCCTTCGGAACACTCATGCATATATGTAATATCGTATATAACAGGACTATTAACATAAAAAAGGGAATCCACAAACAATGAATCCCGGCAACCATTATGTTCAACAACATGGACTACCTGTACCCAGCCCGTATCCTGATCAAAAGTATAATCCTCCAGATGATGCTCGCCCGAAGTTCCCCATTGCCACTCGGCTGTATCACCAAATAACCATTCGTACGAATCAATATACACTGAATCTTCTAATTCTTCTAAAACGCTGGTAAAATTCAAGGAATCCTGAGGACAAACTTCCGAAGGATAAGCTGAAGCATCAAATACCGGCGAATGTACATCCCCCACACTGATGATTTCTTCTGCAGTATCACTACAACTATTTTCATCCATCACAACTAAACTGACAACAAACATTCCAGTATCGGTATAAACATGATTTTCTGATTCAGTACCAACATAGGGAATGGAATCCGGATCTTCATGATAAAAATCCCAGGTGAAAGTAGAAATATCATCAGGATCAGTCGTTCCATCATAATTAGCATTGACCTCCAGGTCAGTACAACCTTCTGTGGTATCAACTGAAATCTCTGCATTGGGCGAGTTGATGGTGATTCCCGGTCCTGAATAACTTCCTGTACATCCATGTATGGATTCTATTTCCAATGATGGATAAAAATGACCTTCATTTTCGTAAGTATGATCAGTTTCTTCACCATAACCATCATCTCCGTCACCAAAAATCCAGTGGTATTCATCAACATCAACCGTTGCAGAGGCAGTAAAATGCACAGAATGTGGCGTGGTACAACTAAAGTCATCATCTATTGTAAAGCTTGGATCAGGCTCCTCAACCATTATATCAAAACTTGCATCTGTTTCACATTCTCCACCCGGGTCCACAGTAAGTGTTATTGTGTGGGTACCGGAAGAATTAAAAACAACTTCAGCACTCAACTGACTGCTGGATGAGGGATTGCCTCCATCAAAATCCCAATTCACTGAATAGCCTTCATTATCACAGAAAAAATAGGTGGACTCACCTATACATACAACATCATCTGTTATTTCCTGATATTCTGAATTATATATTGTATAAGCCGGTGTAACAGGATGCACATGTATATAATCAAGGGAATCAACAACACCATTGCAACCATAGTCATCAGTTACATTAACACTGACATCATAATCACCATCGGATGTGTAGGTGTGTGTAGGATTTTCTTCTGTGGAAGTATTGCCGTCCCCAAAATCCCATTCAACATCGTAACCTAAACTTCCGGAAACGGTTATTTCACTGTTAAAATTTACATCTACAGGTGAATAACACCATGATTGCGGATCAGCATTTATACTGATAACCGGCGTATCTGACAACATAATTGCATTTTCCTGTGAATGATATGAAGAACAACCATTTTCATTGGTAGCCTCCAGCATAATGTTAAATGATCCGGCCTGTGTATATTCGTGAACCGGGTTTTTTTCCGTACTACTTGTACCGTCACCAAAAGTCCACACATAATCTACATTATCAGTACCCCCGCCACCTTCCTGGGTAGTTAAATTTACAAAACTGTGTTCATATGGAATACAACCAGAATAATCAACCGTTTCAAAATCAGCTATGGGCGTAGGAAAAACATACACATCCATGGAGGCTTCATCACTATCTCCATCACAAGTAACAGTAAGTGTAACTGTAAAACTTCCAAATTCACCATAATTATAAATGGGGTTTTCAAGATAAGAATTATCACCATTACCAAAATCCCATTCATATTCAACCTCACCTGAACAGTCTATAGTATCACTGTTATTTGTAAAATTTATGTTTTCATTTACACACACGGAATCCTGCCCTTCTCCTACTTCAAAATCAGCTGTGGGTTGTCCTGAAATTATCCCCGGGCAAGCAATAACAAGCATAGAGACAATGCTTATCATCCGTAATATTTTTTGAAATATCATATGTTTAGTTTTTAATTTTTTTTAATTGGAATCTTTAACAAATGTACTATATTTGAACGAAAATTAAAATTAAAAATATGTCAAAGACAAAATTTTGTCTTACTACCTTGTTATTCATAATATTGTTTACCCTTAGCAAAAGCTTGGTTTTTGCGCAGGATATACATTTTTCTCAATTCAACAAAAGCCCTTTGTATGTAAATCCTTCTTATACAGGAATGTTTGATGGGAACTGGCGTTTTACAAACAATTACAGAAACCAGTGGAGCAGTATTGGCACCGCTTTTGAAACAATTTCTGCAGGATTTGACAAACCTTTCAGATTACAACGGGGAAGCATAGCACCAGGCATATATTTTGTCAATGACCAATCCGGAGCTGCTTCTTTAACCACCAACAAAGTTTTTATTTCTCTGGCTTATCATCGATTCATTAATCAACATAAAATATCCGGTGGGATCCAGGCTGGTTATGTCATGAACACTTTTGAAATGAGTTCTTTAACATTTCCGGCACAATATAACGAATATACAGGTTATTTTGATTCAGAACTGCCTAGCCAAATTGATAACTATGATGAAAACATCAACTTTCCCGACGTGAACCTGGGGTTTGCCTGGTCGCACTCTTTTGAAAAAATAACACCTGTTGCCGGGATCAGTGTTTATCACATTAATACACCCTCAATGAGTTACCTGGATAACAGTGATGCCAAATTACCTGTAAGGCTGGCATTCAATACTTATGCTGATATCAAATTATCAGACCATTGGTTTGCACGTCCTGACTTATTTACAAGCTTTACCAGGAAAGCAAGCAATTATCTGATCGGTGGGGTTGCCGGATACAATTTTGCCATTGAATCTATGCTTGATAAAATATACGCAGGAACAGAATTCCGCACACAATTTCATTCGACAGATGCTGTTGTTGTAATGGTAGGATTAGGGCTTATCGGTTTTGATGTGGGCATTAGTTATGATATAAATATATCCGGTCTAAACCAGGCCACAAATTTCAAAGGGGCTTTTGAAATATCACTGGTTTACACCAACTTTGTGAAGGAACTTGATCGTATTACAATCCCGTGTGACAGATATTAACTATGAAGTATTTTTACATTATAACAGTACTTATCTTTTCTGTGCTCATTAATGGCAAACAAATATATAGCCAGGAAAACATTGAAGATATGAACACAAGGCAGATAAAACGTTATGGATTAAAGGCTATGGAAAAAGGGGATGTGTTTACAGCCATTGATTACCTATCTGTTTATGTTGAAGAAAAACCAGATGATGTGGAAATTCTTTATACGCTGGGTGAATTATACTTTAAGGAAAGAAATTACCCAAAAGCTGAAAAATATTATCAAAAAACATTCAGACAAGAACGCTGGGAATATCCAGATGCCCAATTTAAAAAAGCATTATGTATTAAAATGCAGGGTAAATATAAAACAGCATTGCGTGAATTTACTATTTTTAAACGTTATGTGAGCGAAGTGGAGAGAACAAGGTATTACAATGATAGATTACAGACTGAAATCAAAGGGTGCAAAATGGCACTCGAAGATACCATACAAACCAATTATGTCGTTCGTAACTTGAAAGGTATCAATAATTCCCATATAGATTTCAATCCCATACCCCAGGGGGAAAACCGGCTGATTTTTGCATCATTACGGCTCGATGAACTTACGTACTTCAATACAGAGAAAGACTCTATACCCAAACGTAAGTTTTATACTGCCATAAAACAAGGACAATCCTGGAAAATGGCGGATGAATTTGGTGATGATGTCATAAATACCAGCAATGCAAATACTGGTAACGGCGCATTTTCACCGGATGGACAACGTTTTTATTTTACACGGTGCTCCAAAGGGTATGATAACCGCATGATGTGTAACATTTATAAAACAGAAAAGAAAAACAACCTCTGGCAGAAACCACAAAAACTCAACAAAGAAATTAATCCTCAATATTCTACATCTACCATGCCTGCTGTCGGGGTCTCAAGGCGTAATACTGATATGTTATATTTCGTCTCTGACAGGGAAGGTGGTCAGGGGGGAATGGATATCTGGTACACTTACTGGGATCCACGTCGCAATGCTTACATAACACCACGTAACTGTGGACGGGGGATAAATACCATGGCTGATGAACTCACGCCTTATTATCATGTTGATTCACGATCACTGTATTTCAGCTCAAATGGTCACCCCAATGTCGGGGGATATGATGTGTTCCGTTCACGAGGCAGCGGAAGACAGTTTTCTGACCCTGAAAACTTAGGGAAACCGATTAATTCTGAAGTTGATGACATTTACTTTACCAAAGCCGAAGAAGGACATTTTGGATATTTTACCTCCAACAGACCGGAGAGCCAATCCCTACGACATGAAACCTGCTGCGATGATATCTATCAATACATAAACAGAGATTATATTCGTATCTGCCTAACCGGGCAAGTATATGGCATTACCGACACCTCTTTTTATAATAGCATTCGCGAAGAATACAAACATAACATGACCATGGAACATGAACAATATGTTAAAGATTCTGCTTCAATGAAACTGCTTCATAAATATCCGGTATCTCTATTTATGATAGACCCGGAGTCGGGCAAACAAAAATTCATTAAAACTGACTCTACGGAACAAGGCAAATATTGGTTCAACCTTGAGCAAGGCATAGATTATGTACTGAAAGTAAAGGATTTCAATCGCAAAGAAAAAGTTTTTTCACTTACGACAAAAAATATAAACAAGAGCGATACCATTAATATGGATGCCATAATCATTAATACTGTTCCTACACAACCAATTATTCTTAAAAATATCTATTATGAATACGGTGAACATAAACTTACTGAAGAAGCCATCAAAGTCATTGACAATACCATTTATAAATTGCTTAAAGAAAACCCCAACATTATTATCGAGATTAATGCCCATTCAGACAGCACCAGTAGCGCACAATACAACCTTAAACTATCCCAAAAACGTGCAGAAGCTGTTCTGAATTATCTGGTTGAAAAAGGCATTCCTAAAAAACAACTCAGAGCAAAAGGATATGGGGAAACCAGACCAATTGCAACAAATACAACACCCGAAGGACGTGCTAAAAACCGCCGCACAGAATTTCGCATCATTGGTGAAGTAGAAGAATATTCCGATGTTATTTACGAAGAATAAATCAGTACAGGCCTTTTAAGTCAGACATCAGCATTTTGCGGGCAAAATATATCCGGCTTTTTACAGTACCCAAAGGTAAATCCAAACGTTTTGATATCTCTGTGTATTTGTACCCCTTGTAAAATAACATAAACGGTACACTATATTTGGCATTAAGCTTATTTAAAGCTTCCCTGATATCAGAGCGTACAACATACATGTCAATGTTAATCTCATCTTCTATCCCGGATAACACGGCCCCCTTTAAATCTGCCGCATCCGACATCATCTTCTGCTTGTATTTATTCCGCCGGTACTGATTTATAAACGTGTTTTTCATAATGGTAAACAACCACGAACGTAAATTCTTATTATGGACATATCTGTCTCTATTCTTCAGTGCTTTAAACATTGTCTCCTGCATCAAATCATTGGCATCTTCATCATTCCGTGTAAGATTAAATGCATAATACTTAAGTTGATGAGAATGATCAGTGATTTGTCTTGTTAAATTTTTCATATAACCTCTTTCTTTTTTATTTGTTTACCCTATATTATAATGCTTTTTCATCAAATAGCAAATTTTTAATGTTAAATCTTTCCTAATTTATACTTATATCAAATAATTTAATTTTTTTCTATATCATTATGTCTCTCACAAAACAGGTTCATACCCGAATCACATTAATAATAAAGACTCAATTTAAATAGTGTTTGTCCATAGAGTCAGTGTTCTTCCATAAAGTTGAACATTTATCTATAATTGAATAATGGAGAATAATCAGTCCGGAGTCCGAAGACCGAAGACCGAAGTAAAGCATACACTTTTAAAGTGAAAATTAATTAATGTGATATCTTCGGACTTCCGTCTTCCGTCTTCCGACTTTTATCTATACAAGCTGTACTTTATAGACAGACTCTAAATATAATGGTGTTAGAAAAATTTGGTTATAGAAGTTGGGACTTATCCGTCTTCGTTCTACTCCGCCGGACAGGTCTTTGAGCTTTGGATTTCCTGCCTCGCCATGCCTGCCGCCTGCCTGTTGGCAGAGAGGGACAGGTTTTATTTGTTGTTTGTGTTTTGGAATTTCATTTTCCTATTGCCTACTTACGTGCTTCTACATATTTTTCGGGAAAATTATTGATGACAGCAAAAATATCAATACCGCCACCATTGGCATAGATAAGCTTGGTAAAGCCATCACAACTTATTTCAATTGAAAACAAACATGTCTTGAAAAATTGCTTATTTTATCAAACACAATGATTAAATTTGCTGCTGACAATTCATCGTTTATTATGAAAGTACATACAGATTTTAACAATTTTGGTGAAATAAAAAATGCCGTGGTTACTACCGGCACATTTGACGGGGTACACATAGGGCATAAAACCATAATAAACCGCCTGACAAGATTAGCGGCAGAAGTTAAAGGTGAATCCGTTCTGATAAGTTTTTATCCACATCCGGCCAAAATCCTTTTTCCTGATAAAACAACACAGCAAGAACTCATTACAACACCAAACGAGAAAATCCAACTTCTCCGCGAAACAGGGCTCAACCATCTTTTTCTCATACCCTTTACGCCTGAATTTGCAAAAATCAGCTCGCGGGATTTTGTAACAGATATTTTACAGGAAAAATTAGGGGCTAAAATTATTATTGTTGGCGGCAATCATCACTTTGGGCATAATCGCGAAGGAAATTTTAATTATCTGTACCGGATCAGTAAATCTGCAGGCTTTATGGTTGAAGAAATACCTATGCAGGATATTGAAGACGAGGTAGTAAGCTCAACACGCATACGCAAGGCCTTGTCTAACGGTAATATTCAAAATGCCAACGCATATCTAGACCATTTTTACCTGATCAGGGGAAATACCGTCAGGACAAATGATATTGCTTCTGATCATAATGCTGGCTTTTATAAAGTAGAAATTGATAATATTGAAAAACTTATCCCCCCCACCGGCAAATATGCCGTCAGGATTTTAGAAAATAATACCAGGGGAATCATGACCATAGAAAAACAAACAGAAAAGCCAAACTTGGTTTTTATGTGTATGGATAAAGGTTTATCCATTGAAACCAATAAAGTTTACAGTTATGCTTTTCATCAAAAAATTCATACCACAGACAAAATCAACAATTTATACGAATATATTCATAATGACATTAAAGAGGCTAATCAATTGATTAATAATTTTTAAATATTAATAATATGAAAATTACAATGGTAGGTACCGGATATGTCGGTTTGGTTTCCGGTACATGTTTTGCAGAAGTAGGCGTTAATGTATCCTGTGTTGATATTGATGCAGAAAAGATCAATAAACTAAACCAGGGCATCATTCCGATTTGGGAACCCGGCCTGGAAACACTTGTAAAACGAAATGTTGAGAAAAAACGGCTTTCTTTTACCACAAGCCTGAAAACTGGAATCAAAGATTCTGAAGCCCTGTTTATTGCCGTCGGTACACCGCCTGATGAAGACGGAAGCGCAGACCTGCAATATGTGTTGAATGTGGCCAGGGAAGCAGGAAAACATATGGAAGATTACCTGTTGATCATAACCAAAAGCACAGTCCCAATAGGAACTGCGGAAAAAGTACGTAAGGTGGTAAAACAAGAACTTGACAATCGTGATGCAAACATCCCCTTTGATGTGGCCTCAAACCCCGAGTTTCTTAAAGAAGGAGATGCAATCAACGACGCCATGCATCCTGACAGAATTGTTGTCGGGACTGATTCAGAACGGGCAGAAAAAATTATGAACAGACTTTACAAACCATTCGTTTTAAATGGTCACCCGGTTATCTTTATGGATATTCCCTCTGCAGAACTGACAAAATATGCTGCCAATTCAATGCTGGCAACAAAAATCAGCTTTATGAATGACATGGCGAATTTCTGTGAAAAGGTGGGCGCTGACATCAATTCTGTGAGGCGCGGCATCGGTTCAGACCGCCGCATTGGTAAATATTTTATCTATGCCGGCACTGGCTATGGCGGTTCCTGTTTCCCAAAAGATGTCAAAGCGGTTATCAATTCGGCAGACCAACACAACCACAGTCTGGATATTCTTAAATCCGTGGAGAGGGTCAACGAACGTCAGAAAGAAACGTTGTTCCATAAGGCCAAAGCGTATTTTGGCGACATTAATGGCAAACACTTTGCCATGTGGGGTTTGGCTTTTAAACCAAATACCGATGATATGCGTGAAGCACCGGCACTTAAACTCATTGATATGTTTACAAAAGCAGGGGCAACAATAACAGCTTATGATCCCGTAGCCATGGAGGAATGCAAACGCAGGGTAGGCAATAAAATAACCTACGCTAAGAAAGCTTACGATGCCATCAATAATGCTGATGCCTTATTGCTGGTAACCGAATGGACTGAATTCCGTGTGCTGAATTACCCCAGCCTGGAAAAAATGAACAACAAACTGATTTTTGACGGCCGTAATATTTATGACCCAAAAGAACTGAAATCCCACGGATATACATATTTCGGGATCGGCCGTAAAACAGATTAAACTTTAAGTCCCGGCTTTAAGCTAAGCTTAACATTACTGTATCAACTTCCTGGGTTTCCTGCCTCGGGAAGTCATATAAGCTTTTTTGGGTTATCTGCGAATTACAATCCGCCGGATTTATCCTCAGCTTCCTGTTGAGGGCAATGCCGGTATAAGTAATCGTTTGCATCCGGGTGTTTATAATGAAGGGCTTTCCGCCACAGGTAACAGGCGCCTTCGGTATCCCCGGCTTCAAATCGTGCCAGGCCATAGTTAATATATACCTGAGGCAGTTTGGGGTTTATATCCAAAGCCATGGCATAATCTTTATATGCATTTTCGTAAGAACGTGTTTCCCTGAAAGCATCGGCACGCATTACAAAATATTTGTACCGGCTTTTGTCAGATGCAATGGTTTTGTTCATCCAGCGGATAACATCATGGTATTTTTTCTGATGATATTTTGCTTTTGCCATCAGGTACCAGCCTTCGGTATCTGAAAAAGCACAGCAATAATTTTCCAGTGTTTCGGTGGCATCAGCATATTTTTTATTGTCAATCAATGCTTTGGCTTTTACGGGATAATAATCCGGGACCCATGGAGCATACCTGATTGCAGCTTCAATTGCATCCAGAGCTTTGGCATGTTTGTTACCTTTAAGATAAAGTTGTGCTGCCGTGGCATTGTATGATGCCGAATGTGGCCTGGCTTTGACAGCTTTTTCAGCGTATTTTAAAGCCAGGCGTGTATTCCCTGATTTGTCATAGATGCGAGAGGCAAGGTGTACATATGTATGATCTGAGGGATATTTGGCTAACAAGGGGTTTAATTCTTCCAGTGCCCAGTTGTATTTACCGTCATGATAAAAATTCAAAGCAGCTTCGTAATTGAGGTCACGTTGCCGGTAATGATCCTGCTTCCAGAAATTTTGCCATTCATGTGTAGCGTTTATCCGGTCAAAAGCATCTGCTGATCGTATTGTTCCCCTTGGTTTTCGCCCGGAAGCTTGTATATGATCAGACAGAAAATCCATTGCTTTCTGAACTTTATTCTGATGTGCATAATACAATGCAGCGTAATATTTCATATCAGCATCATGCCCATGCATTTTTATGAGTGGATTTAGTTGATCCACAAACCCGGCTTTATGTAATTTCTCAGCCAGGTAAACCGCCATATCTGCATTGGATTGTAATGGTTTGCTGAGTTGGTCAGGATAATTATTTACGGAGGCCGTATCCTGGGTCTCAATGGCATTCAGATATTCAAACCATACGGGTTGGGAGTTTTGTGCAAAAACACAAATCGGGAAAATTAACAGGATGATATGTAATATTATTTTTTTCATTCTGCCTGACTTGGATCCGGTTTTTGTCCTGCTGTATATACATGAATGGTTCCGTTCATATGTCGTGCTTCTATGCCCGTTAGCCTGTATTCATACACTTCACAGGTGTAAAAATACACACCGTCACTGACAAGGTTATTGTTTTTCTGAATGCGGCCGTCCCACATTATATCCGGGTCCGTGGTTTGAAACAGTAGTTGTCCCCATCGGTTATAAATCTTCATATCCACCCTGTCAACAAAGAAATACGGCATTTTTGGATGGAAATAATCATTGATGCCGTCATTGTTCGGGGTAAATACGTTGGGCAACTCATAATAAGTACAATTGTCAACACACACACTGTTTGAATAAGCGCTTTCATTGTAAAAAGAATCCACTGCCGTGATAACATAACAAGCCGCCATTGTCAGCTCTGGATAATGCTTATATTCCATGGTATTTCTGTCAGGCACGCTATCCAGCAACACATAATCATCATCTAAGTTCATTTTATAATAAATATTGTAAGAATATGTGTCTTCAAGGCATGAATCGGCCATAGTCCATGTAAGATGGTTGTAAAGGCTGTCGCAATAACTTTTTACTTTAAGTGTTGGCGGGCAGGGAGGAACTGTATCCTTAGGTGTTCCACAATTTATTTGCGACCAGTTTATGATGGGATCTACATATCCGGTGGTGGTATATTCGCCTGTACTTTTGATTTTGTAGCAATATTCTTTCCCGTTTTCAAGCAATGAATCCACATACTGAATATCAGGTGTGGTGGCAATGGAATCAAAATCTGCAGCAACAGTATCTTCACGATATATTGTATAATTGAGGTTTTTCCAGGGTACATTTTTTTCAAAGTCAAGCGTAAGGCGGTTATCGCTTTCACTTATTTGTAAAAATATTGAAGATGCCACATGCGGTGTTCCGATCAACTCCCTGTTTCCGGGCTCATCACTGTAAAACTCCACAAGGTACGACCATGGTTTGTCTTTTGTATTGATATCATTGTCATAATAAGTGGTATCATTAATATGTTCCGTTGAGTCAATAAGTTGCAGGTTTTCTCCCCACAGGCTGTCTGAGCGGTATATCAGGTACTTGTAAGGGCCGGGGTAAGCAATGCTGTCAAATTCTTTGGGTTTTGACCAGGCCAGGTATATTTCACCGTCTTCTATACCGGTATTTTCTACAGATACATTGGTAATTGTGGGAATACCGCGTACCAGTTCAGTACAGATTTCTTCACTGGCATAGCTTTCCGCGCCATCAGGAAAAACGGCAACAACCCGGTAACAATAAATGAATCCCTGAGGTAAGCTGCTCCCGTTATTGTTATCAAGAAATGTCGTGTCAGTATGGCTGTCAGTAGAACCAACGAGAGAATAGCCGATATCTCCGGGAATGCCCCGGGTACATTCATCAGGGCTCCAGTCAATGGGTTCGTTGCTGCGGTATATTTTGTATCCGGTGACATTTTCGCATTTGTTGGGATGCCACTGGAGGTTTATGGTAGTAGTGGTAGCCTCAATATCTGCCCATTCAGTGGCCGGACCAATAACATAAATGTCCACATTTTTGATATCTACCAGGCTGGTGGGTGATCCATTATCAGAGGCTTTGAAATTAACAAGGTATGGCTGCTGTCTGACATAATCGCACAAAGTCTGCCACTTAAAGAGTCCTTCGGCTTGTCCGTTACCAAGGTATTCGTATTCGAATGTTGCGTATGAATCAGGGATAAGAAAAGGGGCCCCATTTGCAGACATACTTAGCTCATCACCGTCGGGGTCTTCGGCCAATACCGTGAGCTCTATCATGGTTTCTGCTTCAACACACAATTTATCGTTTGTAATAACTTCAGGAATGGTATTATCCGTGTCATAGATCTCTATTTGCATATCCCTGATTATTTTTCCGATTTTCACACCATCCCGCCATTCTTCGATCAGTATCGCAATGTTATAAACACCGGCTTCAACAGGGGCATCCCAGATAAGATCCCCGGAAACAGGGTCAATTGTCAGGCTGTTTGAAGCTT
>JBNJGX010000013.1:0-25816 GCA_051748025.1 Bacteroidota bacterium | reverse complement strand
CTTTAAAAACGTCTTCTTTTCTTCTGTCCCTTCGACTTCGGACTTCCGTCTTCCGACTTCGGACTACATATCCTGTTTTGTACACATCGTTATCGCCCAAATAAAGTAGTGCTGATAATCAATAAGTTAAGATTTAATTATTGTGATTTGGTTGCTGCATTGCACAAAACAGGAAAAAAACCTAAAAATGGTGTATTATGAGTAATGCTCAGGCTTAGTATTTGTTCCTCCCGGATTTTCGTTTGCCTTGTTTTTTGTAATTGCGATTTTTTCCGGTATGGCGTGATTTTTTCTGATTGCTTGTTCGTTTAGAAACATTCCATTCAGGTGTTCTTTCCGGGGCAAATGGCAATGGTAATTTTTGCACATCCTGTTCAATCAGTTTTTCAATTTTTTCAAAATCCCGCATTTGACTGGGATTGACAAGCGTCAATGCAACACCGGTTTGTTCTGCCCTTGCTGTTCTTCCTATGCGGTGTACATAATCTTCAGCATCGCGTGGCACTTCAAAGTTGATGATAAGGTCAATGTTTTTGATGTCTATGCCCCGGCTCAAAACATTTGTTGCAACCAAAATACGAATTTGTGCCGCTTTAAAACGATTCAGAATATCCAGCCTTTCGCTTTGTTCAAAATCTGAAGATATGCCATGTGCATTCAGGCCTTTTTTGTTTAAAGCCCTCACTATTTCATTAACTTGTGATTTGGTCGCGGTAAAAATTAAAATTCGTTTATAACCGGGTTTGTCCTTTAGTAAATGATTAATAAGATAAACCTTGTCTTTGTCCAGTACAGGATAAGCAGCCTGAAGTACACCTTCAGCCGGTTTTGACAAATTGATGTTAATTACTTCCGGTTTATGAAGTAGCTTTTCAGCCATTTCTCTTATTTTCGGCGGCATGGTTGCACTGAACATCAGGGTTTGCCGTTTTTTGGGCATTTGTTCTGCAATACGCATAATATCCTCGTAGAAACCCATATCCAGCATTTTATCGGCTTCGTCCAGAATAAAATATTCCAGGTTTTTGAAATTCACAGAACCCAACTTGATATGTGTAAGCAATTTCCCGGGTGTGGCTATGACAATATCAATGCCTTTGGTAAGCGCTTTTCGTTCCTGTTTCCACTCAGTGCCATCGCCACCACCATAAACCGGCAGGGAAGTAACCGGCAGAAAATATGAAAGCCCTTGTATGTCTCTGTCTATTTGGATTGCCAGTTCGCGGGTGGGAACCATAATGAGTGCTTTTACACTTGTTCGTGTATTATCTTTATTCAGCATATCAAGCAATGGCAAAACATAGGCGGCTGTTTTTCCGGTGCCGGTTTGGGCACTTGCAATAAGGTCTTGTTTGTCAAGTATTTTGGGAATAGCCAGTTCCTGTATGGTGGTTGTTTCTGTAAAACCCATGTAGTAAATTGCTTCCTGAAGGTCGTGGCTTATATCTAAATTGTCAAATTTCATTGCTTTCTTAATTTGTATGCAGCAAAACTAATCATTTTATACTGATAAACAGATTATATTTTAGCCTGTCTGCTTTGTTTTTGTACATAGATAAAATCCGTTTTGGGTTCATTTGACCCTGCTCTGAAATGTTTGTTGGGAAGAAACAGACGCATAATTTTTGTTTATTGATTGTAAGTAAATTTTTTGGAACACTTTGTTATAAACAATTACCAAACCAATTTGTTATTTTCCGTATTCAATAATAAATTTGAAAAATACAGATGATATGCTAAACCAATTCATCTGTTTACCATTTTTCTAAAATTAAAATATTATGAAAACAAAACTTGCAATAGACTGGACAGAAGACATGGCCTTTGAAACTGAAGTAAACGGTCACAAAATCATACTTGATGCCCATGAAAAGGTAGGTGGTAAAGACCGTGGTCCAAGGCCAAAGCCACTAATGCTTGTAGCGCTTGCCGGATGTACCGGTATGGATGTCATAAGCATATTGAAAAAGATGCGTGTAAATGTTGATAATTTCAGGGTATCCACTGAGGCCAACAACACCGATGAGCATCCTGTACATTATGATCAGATCCATGTTATTTATGAATTTTGGGGAAAAAATTTGGCGGAAGATAAAATAAAAAAAGCCGTAAATCTTTCAGAAGAGAGGTATTGCGGGGTTTCCCATGTTTACAAGCAAGTTATAAAAATGACAAGTGAGATTAAATTGCACGATACAGCATGATAAAATGATTTGCTACCTACATAGTGGATCTAAGAAAACTATTGGATTTAAAAAATAACAAACATCAAATAACAAATAACACAACTTGTCCGGCGAAGACGGATAATTCCGAAATATCTAATATCTAATATTCAAACAGTTTAAAAATTTGGAATTTATTTGACATTTGGTTTTTGTTATTTGGTGTTTTCTTATTAACACTATTTAGGTCTGAAACGGTAAGTAATGGTACCACTTTGTCTTACTTTGGCGGCATTATCAGCATTAAACCGGGAATTTTTGGCAGATTCCACAGCTTTGTTGATACAGTGACTTTCACAGGCTGTACATCCGCCGGGTTTTGCATACGCATTGACCACATTTCCTGCTCTGTCCACTTCAATATTTACAATAACATGTCCATCGCAATTGGCAACGGATGGCTTAGGGATGTTTTCGGCTGATCTGCCTGACAGAGACCATCCATTTCCGGCCACATTGCCGGAGCCGGGTCCTTCACCGTTGCCTTCGCCGCCTTCACCACCATCGCCGGAGCCTGGTTCTCCTGATCCTTCACCTTCGGCATCACTGTCAGATGTGCTTCCCCAGTTTGTATTCATGATTTCTGATACATTATCATTTACTTCTTCTTGTTGTTCCTCTTCTTCTTCTTCCGGTACATTGTTGTTATTCTGTTCTTCTGATTCTTCGGTTGTATTATAATCAGGTAATTCAGGTGCTTCTTCATGCGATTGTGTCATGTTTGACTCCGGTGTTGTCTGCGATTCGGTTTCTGTGTTATTTTGTGTGGCACTTTCCGTGCTGGCCTCTGATGGACCTGGGTCTGTACTGCCACTGCCTGAACCGCCAAAATCCATTACGATGCCTTCTTCTTCAGGTGGCGGATCAGGTTTATATAAACCTAAAAACAACAATAGCGCTACCACAATGGCAAGATATACTACCACTCCGATTATCGCTTCTTTATGTTTTTTATCAAAAATCATATTTAATCCAAAGGCCTGGTTGCCAGTATGAGTTTGTATTCATTGTTTTTGGCAATATTCATAACTTTTACAACCTCTTCAATGGGCACTGATTTATCAGCGTGTAATGATACCGTGGGTTCTTCTTCGTCTTGCAACAATGTACGTAACCTGCCTTCAATCTGAGAGAAAGGAATAGAGCTGCGTGAATCTGCTGTGCCAACATAATACAAATATTGTCCCCCGCTATCTTTGATTGAAATTGTTGTGATGGGGGTTGACCTGGTCTGGTTATTACTCTGCGGCAACAATAGTTTAATGGCATTGGGTGCCACCAGTGTACTTGTGACCATAAAAAATATCAACAGCAGAAACACTATGTCGGTCATTGACGACATGCTGAAACTTGAGTTTATCTTATTTCTCGAACGTAATGCCATAGCAATCTGCTTTATGCGGGTTCATTAAGGATATCCATAAATTCTGTTGTTCGTGCCTCCAGTTGGCTCACAAGGTTATCAATCCTTGATACAACCAGGTTATATGCAAAATAAGCTATAATGCCAACTATCAGGCCCCCGACAGTTGTTACCATTGCTGTATAGATGCCATTTGATAACAATTGCACGTCAATATTGTTACCGGCATTGGCCATATCAAAAAAGGCCTGTATCATACCCATAACCGTGCCAAGGAACCCAATCATCGGGGCTCCGCCTGCAATTGATGCCAAAACGGGCAGGCCTTTTTCAAGACGGGCAATTTCCTGTTTGCCGACATTTTCTACTGCGGCATTGATGTCATTCAGCGGACGGCCAATCCGTTTTACCCCTTTTTCAAGCATACGTGCCAGCGGGCTGTTGGTAGTGCTGCAGGTAGTCAGTGCTGCATCCACGTTCCCTTTCTGGATGTTTGTCTTAATGTTATTCATGAATTGCTCGTCATCTTTTGACGCTTTTTTGATGGCCATGTATTTATCAACAAAGATATACACTGCCATTACAGACAAAACACCAAGCAAAATCATAATCCATCCCCCGTGTTGTGCCATTTCCAGGTAGGAGATTTTTTCTGTCCCCTGGCTCGCTGCCTGAGCTGCAGTATCTGATGCTGCAGAAACATTTTGTAATAAAACCATAATCCTTCTTTTTTTTTAACGAAATTACTATAAATATAGGCCTTTCAGAAAACCGGCAGGCTTTTTTATCAACAGGTTCATGTTAAAAATTCTTGTGTCACATATGTTCAACGCTTAAAGAACAATATTTCGTATGTAAACAAAATGGCAATTCATGATTGAAGATACAAGTTAAGGCGGATTCAATTATTCTAAATACAATATTTTCCCGTTGTCTCTTAAAAACATTAAACGTAAAACATCAGAAAATCCTATTTTACCTTATTCCCGGTATAAATGCGGGCAATTCCAAAAAAGAGAGGAAAACTTCTGGTGCCGGAAAAGCCGGCTTGCTTAAGGCGGATTTCAACATCTGTATTTTCAGAAAAGGCCTGAATAGATTTGGAAAGGTAGGTGTATGCGGTTTTTTCGCCGGATATAAGTCCACCCCAAAACGGGATGATTTTATTCAGGTAAAACAAATATAAAGTTCTAATTATCCGGTTACCGGGCATATCAAATTCCAAAATGGAGATGCTGCCACCGGGGGTTAAAATACGCATGATTTCAGAAAGGGATTTGTCAATATCATCAAAATTACGGATGCCAAAAACTATGTTGGCCAGATCAAAACTGCCTGTATCAAACGGTAAATTTTCGGCAAATCCAGGATGTAAATGAATATCATCATTGATGTTTCTTTTTTTGAATTTTGCCCGGGCTTTTTCCAGCATGGGTTTAACAGGGTCAATGCCATGAAGATGTTTTATCTCTGCATTGTGAAGCAGCATCAGCATATCACCGGTGCCGGTAGCGATGTCGAGCAATGCTTGTGGATCATTCTGTTTTATCAGATGTCTGAGTTTGCGGCGCCACAGTTTATCTATGCCAAAAGATAAAAAATGGTTAAGGAAATCATATCTGACGGCAATGCGGCTGAATATTTTGTAAACGGTATCACCGGAATGCTTCAATGCTTTATCTGCCATTTTTTGTTATTCATTGATTTGTGATTCCAGTGCGGAGTTGTATATCTTTTTCAGGTCTTTGACAAAACCGAACGATATGTCATCCACACGTATTTCGGCTTTGGTAACATGTCCAAGTGTGGAAAACGGAAAATCATTATCAATCATAAGGTCAATAAAATCAGACTCTTTGTCAGGTTCAACGCTTACCACTACGCGTCCCTGTGCTTCACCGAACAGGAATGCGTCTTTTCTTACTTCGGCATCACTGGTAATATCAAAACCCAGATCGTTGTCAAAGGAAGATTCGGCAAGGGTTACAAACAGACCACCATCTGATACATCATGCATGGATTCAACCAGCTTTTCTTTTGCAAGGGTTTGTAATATTTGGTTGAGCTTAAATTCAAAATCCAAATTGAAATATGGTGCCGGTGTGTTTTTAATTTTATGGTAATGATAGAGGTATTCCGAGGAGGAAATGTCATCTTTTGATTTTCCCAGGAGGAAGATCATATCACCTTTGCGTTTGAATCCAAGTCCTGTATGGTATGATTTGTCTTCCATAATACCAAGCATACCAATGGTTGGTGTAGGAAAGACAGGTTCTGTTTTACCGCTTTTGGTGGTTTGGTTATAAAAACTTACGTTTCCGCCGGTAACGGGTGTGTTGAATTTCCGGCATGCATCACCCATGCCTTGTACAGCTTTGACAAATTGCCAGTATGCTTCGGGGTTATATGGTGACCCAAAATTGAGGCAGTTTGTAATGGCAGTTGGTGTTGCCCCTGAACAGGTTACATTTCTTGCTGCTTCAGCAACTGCAATCATGGTACCAGTATAAGGATCGGCTTTAACATATCGGCTGTTGCAATCGACAGTAAGCGATAATGCGGTATTGGTTCCTTTTATGTTAACCACGCCGGCATCAGAGGCTTTGTTGGTACTCATATTATTGGTGCGCACCATTGTGTCATATTGCTCAGTCACCCAGCGTTTAGATGCGATATTGGGCTGTCCAAGTATAAATTCTGCAATTCTTTTATAATTTCTGGGTTGCGGCACATCATCTATCTTAAATTTTTTGCTTTCGGCAATGTAAGCCGGTTCGGCATATTCACGCTCGTAAACGGGGGCACCACCGCCAAGCACAAGGCTGGATGCAGGCACTTCAGCTTCTTGTTTGCCTTTATATGAAAAGTAAAGTTTGTCTTCATCAATAACTTCACCAATCTGAGCACAGTTGATGTCCCATTTGTCAAATATTTTTTTTGCGGTATCTTCCCTGCCCTTTTTGATTACCACAAGCATGCGCTCCTGTGATTCTGACAGCAGGATTTCCCAGGCTTCCATGTTTTTTTGTCGCAGGGGCACTTTATCCAGATCAATGCGCATGCCGGCATTGCCTTTTTCCGACATTTCAGAGGTTGAACAAATGATGCCTGCAGCCCCCATATCCTGCATGCCTACAACCACACCGCTGTCAATAAGTTCAAGTGTGGCCTCAAGCAGCAGCTTTTCCTGGAAAGGATCGCCCACCTGGATGCTGGGGATGTCATCTGCAGAATCTTCAGTGATGTCGGCAGATGCAAAAGTAGCACCATGTATGCCGTCTTTCCCTGTGGATGAACCAACGATAAATACCGGATTTCCTTTTCCTTTGGCTATGGCCGATACCATTTCGCCTTTTTTCATAATCCCGGCACTCATGGCATTGACCAGCGGGTTGGTATTGTATGAGTCATCAAAAAATACCTCCCCACCGACAACGGGAACACCAAACGAGTTTCCATAATCACCGATGCCTTTCACCACGCCTTTTATCATCCATTTTGTGCTGTCTTTTTCCAGGTTGCCAAATCGCAATGAGTTCAATTGAGCAATGGGGCGGGCACCGAGGGTAAAGATATCACGGTTTATGCCGCCAACACCGGTTGCAGCACCCTGATAGGGCTCCACTGCACAAGGATGGTTGTGTGATTCTATTTTGAATGCACAGGCCAGATCATTGCCTATATCCACAAGTCCGGCGTTCTCTTCTCCTGCGTCTGTCAGTAATTTTCCACCTTCACGTGGCAGGGTTTTAAGCCAGCGGATGGAGTTTTTATAACTGGCATGTTCTGACCACATGACGGAATAAATGCTGAGTTCAGTAAAATTGGGTTTGCGACCCAGATATTTTTGAATAAGCTTAAATTCTTCTTCATTAATGCCAAGATCAGCAGCGGTTTTAAGGTTTACTTCAGGATACTTCATTTCAATTTTGATTTAGTTCTTTGAAACAAAGATAGTTTTTTTGTCAGAAATTGAATGATGAAGGTGTAATTTTATCAATGTCAAAAAATGTTTTTACGTATTAACATGCAATATCTTCTTGTTTTCTTGTTCTCCTGGATAGCTTTTGAGCTTTGAGTTTTGAGTTTTGGATTTTCTAAACGTTTTCATTGGCAAAGATAGTTTTTTTCAAATCAGCCGATATTTAGAATAGAGCGAGGTTTGTTTGTCAGCACCCTGGAAAAAAACCAGGCACCCCGGATAGAGATGCCTGGAAAAACCAATTAAAACTAACTTAACAATTACACTAAAGCGTTGAGTAATTTGCTCATGTTACGTTAGCAATAATAAAACGGTTTTAGTGCCATATTGTTGTTAGCCTTTCGGTTAAAAATGTGTTAATGCATGTGTTAAGTTTCCCTGCTCCGCCAACTTTGTCTGGCAGGAAGGTAAAATAGGGATGAATCATTCACTGATCATGAATAAATTTTGCATCTATGGGGTTCTGGTAAAAGAATTAAAATATATTTTCTAATGCGTATATTTTTTATTATTTTAGGCAACTAATTTTAGTAAATGCCGTCTGTTAAACAGATATGAAATTAACGAATATGTCATTATGAAAAAACAGGCTATAACTTTTATTATTGCACTAATTGCTGGTGTTGTGAGTGTGGGAGCTCAAACCCCTGATGCTGATGCCCCGGTTACTTTATCTACGGAGCCTGACAATGCTGTGTTATTAAAACCTGCATCTGATCTTGTGTTTCATGAGTTTATCCTGTCACCTGATGAGAATATTGAATTGCCGGTTGATGATGCTTTGAGAAAATATTACCCGCAGAATTATTATTTGACATTCAATATGCCTGCCAATAAGGATATCAATGTTTTTATCAAATACCCTGATATTCAGGAATTGACTGCTGGTATGGCTGCATATTCGATGGAAGATGGTGAGTATGTCATGGAAAAACTCACCCATATACCTGCTTCTCCCGGTATTTTCAGTATCAGGAGGACAGACTTTGAGTCTGGTGAAACCGTTACCTTGCGTTTGTGGTTTTCACAGGATTTGCATGATGAAAACATAGAAATTGCAGTAAGAAAACGTGAGCCAAGCCCCCAGCCAAAACAAATAAGTGTGGACGCATCAACCTATACACCCCAGGAACTTGTTCAGGACATTTTAATATCAGGTTGTCTTCAGGCTGAAGATGTTGTTTATAACGGCGACCCGGTAAGTATTGGATATTTTACAGGTGCCATTGGTTCTTCAGGTTTTGATGAAGGCATTGTTATGTGTTCGGGCGATGCTACTGATGCTGAAGGCCCTGATAATGGCACATCTACAGGTTCAATGACCAATGGTGGATCTGACCCTGACCTGCAACAAATGCTTGGTTCTACTTATAGTGTCAATGATGCTGCCGTACTGGAGTTTGATTTTATCCCGGCAACTGATACAGTGAAATTTGATTATATCTTTGGCTCGGAGGAATTTCCTGAATTTGTCGGTTCATCATTCAATGATGCTTTTGGTTTTTTTCTTTCCGGTCCGGGTATTAATGGTCCCTATACCGATGATGCGATCAATATAGCACTGCTGCCTACAGGTGACCCTGTTACCATTGATAATGTTTATGATATTAGTGGTGGGAGTTATTACGTTGGTTCTACTTCGGGAAGCGGTGGAGATGGACTGGCTTATAACAATACCATTGAATATGATGGTGCCAGTGTACCGCTGGTAGCGGAACAAGTAGTAACAGCATGTGAAACATACCATATCAAACTTGCCATCGGTGATGCTGGTGATTCATCGTATGATTCCGGCGTGTTTTTCAAAGCAGGGAGTTTTACATCGGGTCTTATGTATAATGTGAGTTCCTTTAATCCCTGGTATTCCACTGATGATATGTATGAAGGGTGTACAACAATGGTGGTTTTTAATAGAACTGATACAACCAATATGGATGATCCCATAGCAATACCCTTAAATGTGTCAGGTGATGCGGATATGTACGATGATTATTCCTCAATACCTGATACTATTGTTATTCCGCCAAATGCCATGGCTGATACATTGAATATAGAAGCCTATGAAGATGGCATTAATGAGGGGCAGGAAGAAATCATACTTATGTATGAAGATGGTTGTCCTTGTCAATCTGAAGAGAATGAAATTATTATAACCATTCATGATGAAATTGAACCCAATACAAGTATTGGTAATTCAGGGCCCATTGTTGCTGGTGACACTGCAACACTCAATTTTGATATTGATTCATCATCTGTGGATATGGATTTAATTGATTGGGAGTGGGTGCATAATGGTTCTACAAATGGTACCATCGAAGAAGTTGTGGACTCAACCACAACCTATTTTGTTAGTATAAATTATCCATGTACATATGATACTTTGGAAACAACGGTTGAAGTAGTTCCTCCTTCAGCGGAATTCGAAATATCCCCTGTGGATTGTTATGGTGATACAGTTTTGGTAACATATACAGGTAATGCTTTTGACTGGGCCGATTTTATATGGGATTTTGATGGAGGAACAGTTATTACTGGTGATCATGACGGGCCTTATGAACTGGTTTATGATGAAGCCGGAGAACATTTTATCAACCTTGAAATACAGCAGGGAGGAGCTTCTATTGATACTACCATTAGTTTCATTATGCCTGAATTGCTCGAATATGATCTTGAGATAGAAGATGATCCCTGTTATGAATCCTGCAATGGGAGTGCATCTATCGATGTTACTGGTGGTACGCAACCGTATGAATACAGTTGGGGCCCTTTTACTGAACTGAATAACCTGTGTGCCGGAGATTACGGAATTACAGTAACTGATGCAAACGGTTGTTCTGCCGGCCAACAATATACCATAGACCAACCTACAGAACTTGTGTATGATACAGCTTATCAACACGTGGATTGTAATGGAAATTATACTGGTATGGCTGAAATTATTCCCTCCGGGGGGGTAACGCCTTACACTTATACATGGTCAAATTCTGCCGATACAAGTCTCCTTGATAATATAGCAGCGGGTGAATATGATGTTACCGTAACTGATGCCAATGGTTGTACGGTGTCTGAAAGTTTTACCATCACCGAACCAGATGAATTACTGGTATCATTCAATAATGACATGGCCATTTGTGAGGGTCAGGCATTTGACCTCATAGCTACTCCAATTGGGGGAACTGCTCCATATACAATATTCTGGGACGATGGCAGTGGATATACCACCGGCCCTACAAGTCAGACTGTCTCCCCCGATACAACAACCTCTTATTCTGTATATGTTGAAGACGCACATGGATGTGTTTCACCTGTTCAGGAAATGACTTTGACAATCAGCCCCGAGATGAGCTTAGACCTTGATATCGATCATAATACATGTTATAATTCATGTGACGGAAAAGCAGTTCTTACCGTACATGGTGGCATTGAACCTTTTGATTATAGCTGGAATTCTGATACACGAATATTATCAGATATTTGTTCAGGTTTGTATGATGTAACAGTGGTTGACAATATCGGATGTACTGCCGATACCGTATTCTTTGTTGATCAGCCGGATTCCCTGCGTTATCAGATATTTTCTGAATCTGCCACTTGTGCCGGCCTTGAAGACGGACAGGCATGGGTAGAAGTGACCGGCGGTGTTGAACCTTATGATTATCAGTGGTCAACTGGTGATACAACTGATACAATCCCTGCAGAAGGTGGCACTTATACAATTACCATTTCTGATGCGCATAATTGCCGTCAGGTTGGTCAAATTACTGTGGATGCCCCTGAAGCCATAAATGTTTATCCCGACCCTGATCCAACCATTTGCCTTGGTAGTTCTGCAACAATTTCTGCTGATGTTATGGGTGGTACAGATCCTTATGAATATACATGGATGGGTGAAGATTCTACTTATGGGTATGATCATATTTTTACTGTCAGCCCGGAGGAAACCAGTGATTATTACCTCACTGTGACCGATGATAATGGTTGTACAGGACAAGCCCAGATCACAGTTAATGTACTGCCTCCATTGAGTATAGAACATGTGCATGCCAATAAGGATTCCGTTTGTCAAAATGCGCCGGTTACAGTAAATGTGGATGCTGAAGGCGGTAATGGCGGCCCATATACAATTACCCTGCAAAATGGTGATATTGTGCCTTCCCAATTTACTTTGAACCCGGAGGAATCTCAGTGGTGGTATCTTACGTTGAGTGATGAGTGTGGTACCCCAACGGTTACCGACTCAATTTATATCCCAGTTTGGGAATTGCCACCAAATGATTTTGTGTCTGATAAAATAGAAGGGTGCCCGCCCTTGAAGGTACAGTTTAGTGAAATAAATCCCGGTGAAGGATATTCGTACCGATGGAATTATGGCGATGATGGTTTCGGTTTTGTTAAAAACCCTGCCCATATTTATGACGATTCCGGTTTCTTTGATGTTACCTTAACCGTAACGGATGAGCATGGTTGTAAAGTTACCAAAACAGAGGAAGATATGATTGAAGTCTATCCGAAGCCTGAAGCTGATTTTTATGCTGACCCAAAAGAGGTGAGTATTCTTGATCCCGATATTACTTTTGTGGCATCTTATGAGAATGTAGATTCACTTTTCTGGTTCTTTGGTGATGGTGATTCTTCTACCTGGAACCAAAACAAACCCACACATATTTATGATGATATCGGGGAGTATGAAGTGATGCTTGCTGTGGAAAACAGCTATGGTTGCCGTGATACAGTTGTTAAATATGTGACTGTTTCTGATCATTTTAGCTTTTATGCCCCTGAAGCATTTACCCCAAATGGCGATGGTGCCAATGATTGTTTCAGTATCTGCGGTAACGGCATAGACCCCAACGATTTTTATCTTGTTATACACGACAGATGGGGTGAAATTGCATTTGAAACAGAACATTATGACCCCGACAGAGATTGTAAATCATGTGGCGAAGGTGCATGGGACGGTACTTTTGATGGTAATCGTATGGACGGTGATGAGTATATTCATGGCGGATTGTTTTCATGGTATTGTAAATTCAAAGATACTTATGGAAATTATCATGAATACTCCGGTTTTGTAAGGCTTATGCGTTAATGGCTTAAATAATATGGTTATGGTTGTGGTGGTGATGGGTTGAATGTAGTTTTTTATAAATAATTAGAGTCTGTCTATAAAGTCAGTGTTTAGTTCATAAAGTCTTCTTTCAATAACGGTTAATAAATGTTAATAATAGTTAATATCGGTTACTTAAAAGAGAATATTTCTTACGAAGAATTTGGGTTTTATAAAAACAATGGAACTGACAAACTATGCCTTGCAAGGAGGAAGAAGACGAAGTCAAAATACGATTTATTGGTAACCGTTATTAACCCATATTAACCGTTATTTACTGAGATTAACCGTGTATTATTATGCTGGATAAAAAACCATATTTGATTGGATTAATTACTGTTCTGATATTTATGTTTGTGATAAGTTCAGTGACAGCAAATGTTGACATGAATGCCATAACAGAAGAATATCCCGGCAATAATGATGAAATTATGCTGGATATAAATATGATCTATACAGAATATGTCTGTTATGGTGAAACGGGTATGGTAAGGGTTTTTATTCAACAAGGAACACCCCCCTATGATTTTCAGTGGAATACAGGTGATACAACCCAGGATATTTATGATGTCCCGGGCGGAACTTATACCGTTACCGTAACTGATGGCCTTGGCGATGTGGTGGAAAACTCTGTTACAATTCAAGAACTTCCCGACCTTGATTCGGTTTTTAACCCGGGTATTACCCATGTCGATTGTAATGGCATGGCCACCGGGGAAATTGTGACGGATTTTGATACCATTACAGGGCCTTATAATTATGTTTGGAGCCACGGGGCTAATAGCCCAAGTGTCAGTAACCTTCCTGCAAATACCTTTTCTGTAACCATTACCGATGCACATGGTTGCCAAATGGATACAACAATTGAGATTACCGAACCGGATACAATTCTTACAAGCGTTTCTACAGAAGCTGCCTCCTGCTATGGGGCTATGGATGGTATGGCCTGGGTTGATGTTACCGGAGGGGTGCCTGTTGATACCTCATCACAGGGTTTTGTGTATAACTATCATTGGCCTGATCCCACTGTTGACGATGATACATTACAATATTACGGGGGTACTTATACCCTGACCGTTTCTGATGCCAACGGATGTTCTGTTACCGAATTGTTCACCATTGACCAGCCATCACAAATAATTGCCATGCAGGCAGGAAATCCGGACATTTGTATTGGTGGGCAAACAACACTGAGTACCCAGGTGACAGGCGGCTCACCACCATATACCTATAATTGGATAAATGCTTCCACAAATGATACAACTTTTTCCTCAAGTGTTACAGTATCCCCGGATCAAACCACATCGTATTATTTCATTGCCACAGACCAAAATGGTTGTACTTCTAACACTGTATGGTCAACTGTAAATGTATATCCTGAATTGATGGTTACTTCTCTGGTTACAAGTGATGATAGTATTTGTCCGGGGGATCCGCTCGAAGTAGAATTTGAAATTGAAGGCGGTAACGGAGGCCCTTATGAAATCCGCCTGGCTAATACCAATGAAATCGTAACATCACCCTTTACATTGTATCCTGAAGAAACCAGAGAATATACCCTTAAAATCAAAGACCAGTGCACAACACCGGAAATTGAAACCTCCTTCAGTGTCACTGTTATGCCATTGCCGCCGGCAGCTTTTATTGTGGATAAATATAAATCCTGTCCGCCGGGGGAATTTGAATTTACTGAATTTTCACCTGACCAGGGACAGTCATATTACTGGGATTTTGGTGATGATGGCTTTTCGTATGAAAAATCACCCACACATTCTTATACCGAATCAGGGGTATATGATGTAAAGATGACAGCCAGTACGCCGTTTGGTTGTGAAAAAACTGTTTTGATGGAAAACCTCATTACTGTTTACCAAAACCCTGATGCTGATTTCTATGCCAACAGAAATTATGCATCAATCCTGGAACCAAATATCCAGTTTTTCAATATTTCAACCAATGCAGATAGCATTTACTGGTATTTTGGCGACGGTGATTCATCACTGAACAGTGTGCAAAATCCATGGCATACGTATCAAGATGTGGGATATTTTACGGTAAGAATGAAAGCTGAAAATATCCATGGTTGTGTGGATACTGCCTATAAAGATATACGGATTAATGAGAGACACAGTTTTTATGCCCCGGAAGCTTTTTCTCCTGATAATGATGGTGAAAATGATTGTTTTAGGGTTTGTGGCCATGGTATAGACCCTGGTAACTTTGAATTTTATGTTTATGACCGATATGGAGCCAAAATTTATGAGACAAGTTATTTTGAAAATGATCAGGCTTGTAATACATGTGGGGAAGGCTCCTGGGACGGAACTTACAATGGATCACTGGAGAAAGGTGATAAAGTTTGTAAATCCGGTTTATATTTCTGGTACTGTAAATATACAGACCATGCTGGTGTTGAACGTGCACATGAAGGTAAGGTAACCTTAATACGCTGATCAATACTCAAAATGGTGACAGGATTTACTGCCCGGTTTTTTTCCATAAAACACATCATCCAGTTTGACAGCAAGATAACGGAATATTTTATTATGCCTGATGCCAAAACGAATAAACCTGTGAATTAAATTGTTTTCATGGCTGTACGGACAAACTGACATGCAGCGTGCACAATCGGTTCCGGCTACTGTCCAGTATGTATAACAGGCTTCCTGGTTGATCTTCCACCTGAATGTATTGTCAATTGTTTCCCTGTCCCCTTTAGGAATGGATGCTGAGGGACAGACCACGGCACATTTTTTACACAGGCGGCAAAAATCCAAAAGGCTTTTGTCTGTATATTTCTGTGTCAGTGGCAGGGGCATGTTGGTACTCACAACTGCGATCCGGCACCTGGGGCCAAACAATGGATGCATTAATACACCCATTCTGCCGATTGTGCCCAGTCCGGCATCTGCTGCCACAAGGGGAAGTACCATGTCGTATGTCCCGTCAATATGAGCTGTGGCATCATACCCCAATCGTGAAATATAGGCAGCCAACTGAATGGCTATAATGCCGGAATTGGCATACTGATGTGCTGATTCTGTCATGGTTGGGGGATGTGGTGCCGTATCCACCATGTGTTTATCCATAGGAACAATAAATGCAACCGCATATTGATGTGCTTCTTGCGGTTCTTTGCCATATTCTTCGCCGTAACCTTTCTTTGAATACCGGTGATAAGGATGAATGTTACATATTCCACTGTCATGTGCCCCAAGCAATTTTAACCATCGGTGGATATATGTGCCGGTTGTTTTGGTATCTGCAAAGTGTGGATCTTTTTCTGCATGAAATGTTCTGAATGCCCGGTTTTTTCCTATAGTGAGAAAACTGGCTTCAGCAGCAGCGGTATAAAGGGGGGAATAAAACCTGCTGCCTTTACTTCCTAACCCGGGATTTTTTCTCCACTGATCGTCAGTTAATTCAAGTTCAGGATAATCTGTGTAAAAAGCTGAATAATGTTTGCTTCCTTTCTCAAGTTTTGCCCTCGAAAACATGGTCAGTCTTTCATCAATCCGGCCGGCAGGTGTGCTTGTGGTTATGTGTTTTGTTCCAGCCCAGGGAAAAAACAATAACAGGGAAACCCCGGCAGACAACATCACAAATGCAGATTCTGCAAACAAAGGTATCATTTCTGCAAAACCTAAAACAGTTATGCCCAAGCTGATAGATCCCAGAAAAGAAAAAATCCGGGCAGCACGTTTTTCCTTTTCAAAGGCGGATTGTACTGCTGCATATATACTTAAAACCACTATTAATGAAATGATTATAAGAAAAATTATGTGTATCATTGTTTTGGTTGATTTCGCGGGTGATAACTGATGATGTTTTCTTTCAGAAAATGTTTGTCCAGGTGTGTGTATATTTCTGTTGTGGTAATTGATGCATGACCAAGCATTTCCTGAATAGCCCTTAAATCTGCACCACCTTCAATTAAATGGGTGGCAAAAGAATGCCGTAAACTATGTGGACTGATATTTTTATTAATACCGGCTTCAAAAGCGGCTTTTTTGATAATGTTAAAAATCATAATCCTGCTGATCGGGCCGCCCCTGGCTGTTATAAACACATTATCTTCAGCTTCTTTTTTTATGTTGATATGACGTCTTGTTCCTTCAATATAATGGTTGATGGAAACCAAAGCTGCCGGATTGACAGGGATCAGGCGCTCCTTATTCCCTTTGCCTATAATCCGCACAAATGATTTATCAAAATAAATATGGGATAAACGAAGTTGACAAAGCTCAGTAACCCTTAATCCGCACCCATACATTGTTTCAATAATGGCTTTGTTGCGATGTCCCAAAGGCTCAGATAAATCAATGGAAGCTATCATTTTATTAATTTCGGACACGGAAAGCACAGGCGGCAGTTTTTGGGATTTTCGCGGTGCCTCAATAAGCGAGGCGGGATTGTCTGCAATATAATTTTCAAGCAACAGATATTTGTAAAAAGCTTTTACCCCACTTACTATCCTTGCTTGTGAACTGGTACTTATCCCGATTTCATTAAGCCATTCCAGAAAAGATTTCAAGTCTTTAGTTTGCAATTTTGTTGGGGTGATTTGTTTCTTTTGGATGTTTTTGACATAATTCTCAAGCTTTTTTATGTCATTCTGATAAGCCTGAATGCTTGATGATGCCAGTGATTTCTCAAGCTGCAAATAGGTTATGAAATCTTCTGTGCTTTCTTTCCAATTCATAGTTGTAAATTTACAATAATTATTAATTTTACAATAATTATGAAAAATGTTCAGATCATAAACGGCCCCAATCTCAACCTCCTGGGTAAAAGAGAAAAGCATTTGTATGGATACGAAAGTTTTGAAAGTGTATTGTCACAACTGAGGAGAAAATATCCAAAAGTCACAATTGAGCATGTGCAAACCAATATTGAAGGACATATTGTTGATGAAATCCATAAGGCGGACAAGTGGGCAGATGCCATTGTTTTAAATCCCGGTGGTTTTACTCATACGTCAGTTGCAATCAGAGATGCTGTTTTGGCGGTGGATATCCCTGTTACTGAAGTGCATATTAGTAATATTGCATCAAGGGAAGGATTCAGACATAATTCTGTGATTTCCGGCGCATGTGATGGTTGTATCACCGGTTTTGGTATTAATGGGTTTTTTTTGGCAATTGAAAATGTTTTATTATTAGATAGTCAATAGATTCCTTGTTGCGGGTGTTTCATTTTCTGGTTTATTAACAATTATTTATTAGTAAAAATAGTATAATTTATTTTTTCATAATGTTCAAACATGTTATTTTTACATCTTAATAATATAAATCAGATAATGGATTTTATTTTGTTGTTAGTTGTTTATTATACATGGTTTGTTGAAAAATGGAAAAAATAAGAACAATATACAGGTTAAGGGTTTTAAGGGGCGGATTATTGCTTTCGGTATTAAGTGTTTTGTGGGGACTTGGCTTATTGACCGTACTGAGAATTTTCCCCGGTATTGTTACATCACATATAAAATCTTTGATTTTTAAAGCACATAATATAACTACTGAAGTCCAAATGGATGCGGTACAATACAAACTTTATCAGGCTAATTCCCTGTATATGGATGCCTCCCTCCAGGCTATTTTGTTGGGAGTATTGGGTATTGTTGTAATGTTATTGGTCATTCGTTTAAATGGGAATAATCAGGTTAAAATTATTATTGCATGGTTATTAGGGATTGGCGTTGTTTTGTATTCTACAGGTATTTTTTTAGATGCTGTGAATTTTGTGGGTAGTGGTGCTGTAAGCATTGAACACACAAATAATCCCTGGGCAGTGGTTCCTGGTTGTATCTTGTTTTTTTCCGGGTTTTTATTGAGTGTCATTAAAATCCTGAAGGATTTAACAAGCCCTGTCACTGTCGATTAATATTATATCTCAATGAATATTGCTTTTGGTTACAGTTAGAATAGATTTTATTTGCCTTAATATTATTCATTAGATTCCGAAAATTTGATTTCCCCAAATAGAGTTAGACACAGTAAACTTGTTAATTTAGGATTAATCCTTTTAAAGCCGGGTAGTTTTTTGATGATTAAAATAATAAATTAAATGTTTTTAACACCCATAAATTTGTCTTACTTTTGTTAAAATCTCAAAAATTAAGTTAATTATGGAATCACACGAAATTGATTACAAAATCATGGGACACGACATTCAACTTGTTGAAGTTGAGTTGGACCCCGATGAAACTGTTATTGCCGAAGCAGGTGCAATGTTTTACATGGAAGACGGCATAGATTTTCAAACCAAAATGGGTGATGGTTCAGACCCGAAACAGGGTGTGTTCAAAAAACTAATGAAAGCCGGCGGACGCATGATTACGGGTGAATCATTGTTTATGACGCATTTTACCCATACAGGTACAGGAAAAGGTCATGTGGCTTTTGCTGCACCTTATCCCGGCACCATTGTGCCTGTTTCTCTGGGAAATCTAAAAGGTGACCTCATTGCACAAAGGGATGCTTTTCTCTGTGCTGCCATGGGAACTAAATTGGCAGTTACCATGAACAAAAAGCTTGGTTCAGGACTTGTCGGTGGTGAAGGATTTATCCTGCAAAGAATTACTGGTGAAGGCATGGCATTTATTCATGCAGGCGGTACATTGGTAGAACGCGAGCTTAACAATGAAACCCTGCGTGTTGATACCGGTTGTGTCGCAGCATTTGAAGATAGTATTGATTTTAGTGTTGAAAAAGCCGGCAACCTCAAATCCATGGTTTTTGGCGGGGAAGGCCTCTTCCTTGCTACCCTCAAAGGAACCGGTAAAATCTGGCTGCAATCCATGCCGATCAAAAAACTTATGAAAGAATTATCACCCGGAAGCGGAAACCAGAAAAAAGGCTCACGCAGCATAATGGGGAGTTTTCTGGAAAGCTAAAACACACATTATCTGAGCGATATTCAGCCAAAAAGAGACTTTTTTCTCCTTTTGGCTGAATTTACCGCGTTTTTTGCCATATCTCAAGCTCTTTTACTTTACCTTCATCTACAATAAAACGCAAAACTGTCCGCACTTTATGCAAACCGCTATTTCCTGCTGCACCCGGGTTGATATGCAGTAAATCAAGCTGCTTGTCAGACATCACTTTCAATATATGCGAATGGCCTGAAATGAACAATCCGGGAGTTTGTTTAAATATCTCAGGTTTTACACCGGGTGCATAACGTCCGGGATAACCGCCAATATGTGTCACCCAGACCTTAAGCCCCTCGATCTCAAAACGCTGGTGTTCGGGGAAACGTACACGGATATCATAACTGTCAATGTTCCCATACACAGCACGCAATGGCTTAAACGCTTCAAAACGATCACTCACTTCAACATTCCCTATGTCTCCGGCATGCCAGATTTCATCCACATCTTTTAAAAAATCATAATACGATTCATCCCAAAAGCCGTGTGTATCCGATAACAATCCGATTCGTTTCATGGGACAAAGATTATAAAAAACTATTTTTAAACTGAACTTTAAATAACAAGCCTAAGCTATGTTGCTGTTTGCCTGGTATCTGTGTTGCATAATAATAACTTATTGGTTTACATGGGTTGCTCAAAAATGCTAAAATGAACACCACCATATTTTCTGTGTTCGAGAAAAAAATCCTTGTTGCTGAAATCATGCATTTTATTATGTTCCATCACAAGCAAACCACCGGGTCTGAGTAGGTTACGGGCAAATACCAGCCGGTGTATTGTTTCGTAATCTTCTGTGTCATAGGGTGGATCTGCAAAAATTATATGATAGGCATTTGGAATACGTTCAAGGAAACTCACCGCATTGGCATTATACACAGCAGCCCCTTCAGCATCAAGTTCTTCAAGGGTATGTTCGATAAATTCTGCCTGTATGGTTGTTAGTTCTACGCTTGTGACATCGGTACAACCACGGGAAATCATTTCATAAGTCATTGCCCCGCTTCCGCTAAACAGATCAAGAAAACGAATTTCATTGAGGTTATAATGGTTATTCAAAATATTAAAAAGGCTTTCACGCGCAAAATCCGTGGTGGGCCGTGAAGAAAAAGATTGGGGGACTTTGATGTGTTTCCCTTTAAAATTGCCTGCAATAATCCGCATTAATCAAAATTTAAAAAATTTACAAAATAATGGGGTAACGTGTCCTGAAACTGATATGAGTATGATTTATCCGGATTAAGTGTTTCGAGGTAAACCTGTTTGATAAATTTATTCAGTTGTACCAGGGCAAGGTCATCTTTCTCTATCCATCCGGAAAACATCACAGGGCAGGTTTTTGGATCCAATACCAGTTGTTTGTACAAATTAAGGACATAATAAACCAGGTCGTTGCTTTTTTTCCATGGATATACATTAAACAATTTCGGGCTGCCATTGCTAAAAACGAGCATTTCCACAAATGATTCCCATACTTGTACAAATACAGCATCAGGTTTTTTAGGGTTGTTATATTTAAGTGCCGATTGTACCAGTGCTGCCGCAGAAAGATCAACCGAAGCAGGTTTTAATGCATCTTGAAGGGCATTGTGTGTTTTTTGGTTTACCAGCCCCGCGAGCTTATATCCATGCTGGGGAAACTCTGACAGAACCATGCTTTCATTAATGGCATTGGGATAATGGAAAGCCATAACATCATCCAGTTTTTTCCCTTCTACAAAAGCATTTGGCAACATGAGCACATTACGGGTGTAATACACCAGATGCTGAATATCTACCGGTACATCTTCCTTCCATATCTTTTTAAGCAAGTCGCTTTTGGCTTTCAACACATCTGATGCAGACATGTCTGATTCTGAAGGAACCGACTGAAAGGCCATAAACTTATTTTCCTTCTTATCCTTAACAGAAAAACAATACCCATCCTGTCCTGCAAGGACAGACATTGAACACTTTTTAAAGCCTATGTTCTGTAAATTTTTATCAACAATTTCAATATGGTGCATCAGGTAATATTTAGTGTTTGTCTATAATGTCTTCATGTTTTTGAGAGTCTGGCCTGTAAAGTTTGCTGTCAAAGCCTGCCCTGCATTTAATCGGGGGCTTGCCAGGTCTGAAAATACCGGATTCCCAAAAGAACCTTCAGGATGAGGATTTTTCAGTTGAGCGCCCGCAGCAAGTGAACTTTATAGACAGATCCTGTTTAATTTTCCCAGTTGCCGGCATTATTTGTGGCTTCTTCAAGTGATCCCACGCGCAAGACACTGTCACCCCTTTCTGAAATATAATTGATTATCAATTGCTCATCCATGCCATCCATTATGTCCCAGAAATTCACCCTGGCTTCAAATACTTTTACTTCTACTTCTGAACCTGTCATGACCCTTGCTGTGTCCATGCGGAATTTAGCATGTGTGCCACAAGGAATGTAAGCCATTGAATCTAGCGGATATCCTGGATTTTTAAACAATGTGTCTGTGTATGGCATATGAAAGGTGTCACGCTCCACAATGCCCAGTTCAACTGCTTCTTTCTCAGTAAGCGTATCAGGGACAAAGCCGTCCTTTTTTACCACCGGCATCTTTTCTTCTTTAATAAAATTAATGAGTGAATCAAAGTGCGGGGTATACATCCCGTTTCTTTTTTTGAATTCAACCTGTGCAGTTCGAATGTCTTCCAGGCGCTCAATGACTTTATCAAACCGTGCCTTTCTTTCTTTTTCGAAATCAATGGGTTTCTGAATGCCCCTTACAATTAAAATAGCTAAAAGCACAATTACTGCCAACAATACAATTTGAATAATAATCTTGACTGTCTTGTTCATCTTTCTTCTTTTTTATATTTTCGATTCCGTTATTTTAATAATCTAAATGGTATGCAGCAAAATTAGTATTTTTTCACAAAAATCCACAGGATTCTCACAAAATGAATGAAAAATTCCTTATCAAACAAATACTTAATCAGTTTCCTTATGCTCCAACGCAGGATCAACGTGATTTGTTGCATAAGCTGGCTGGGTTTATTCAAAATTCAGGCGATCAATCTGTTTTTATTTTAAAAGGATATGCCGGAACAGGGAAAACCAGCCTGATCAGTGCATTTGTAAAAACCCTCAATGATATAAAGATCCGTTTCAGGCTGATGGCACCAACCGGCAGAGCTGCTAAAGTATTGGCTCATTACAGTGGGTTTCCGGCTTTTACAATTCATAAACAAATTTACTGGCAAAAATCAGGCGGAAATGTATTTTCCGGTTTTGAACTGGGATATAGCAAATTCAATAACACCATTTTTATTGTGGATGAAGCTTCCATGATATCCAACAATTATGTGCCAAATAGCATATTTGGATCAGGCAGGTTATTGAATGACCTGTTACAATATGTTTTTAGTCAGGAAAATTGCAGTCTTATCCTGATAGGCGATACTGCCCAGCTTCCCCCGGTAAATACTGATTTGTCGCCGGCACTGGATGAAACCGAATTAAGGGCGATGAACATGCAGGTGACAGATTATGAGTTGACAGAAGTTATCAGGCAATCAACAAAATCAGGTATCCTGATGAATGCCACCAAATTGCGAAAAAAAATCAGCGATGACCCCGAAAGCCTTCCTGAGCTTGATACACAATCATATCACGATATTGAGCGCATTACCGGAAACGAACTGGTGGATACTTTGGAAACCACTTATGATGATGCTGGGATCAACGAAGTCAAGATTATTTGCCGATCAAACAAAAATGCCAATGTTTATAATCAGGGGGTGCGTAATCAAATTCTCTGGCGCGAAGAAGAATTATCTCCCGGCGACCTGCTTATGGTGGTAAAAAACAATTATAGCTGGCTGCCCGAAAAAGCACCGGTTGATTTTATTGCCAATGGCGACATGGTAGAAATTGTGCGTCTCAGGAAAATGCATGATATGTACGGACACAGGTTTCAGGATGCCGAAATACGCTTTGTGGATTATCCTGAACTCGAAATCGAAGTTCGCCTGATGCTGGATTGCCTGGATATTGACGGGCCATCTTTGCCATCACAGAAAAGCCAGGCGTTTTATGAAAATGTGAAACTTGATTACCAGCACCTTGACCAGAAAAAACAAATGGAAGCCCTCCGCAAAGATCCCTTCCTTAATGCCCTGCAGGTAAAATATGCTTATGCCATGACATGCCATAAAAGCCAGGGAGGACAGTGGCACAGTATTTTTATTGATCAGGGGTATGTCACCAGAGAAATGATGGGAATCTCTTACTACCGGTGGTTATATACAGCCATTACCAGGGCCACACACAAGGTATATCTTGTTAATTTTCCTGATGCATGGTTCAACGGGGAGGATTCGTCTGATTCTGAGGCATAAATTCCATACTGATTGAATTTACACAATGCCGGGTGTTTTTATCCGTAAAGCCCTCCCCTTTAAATACATGCCCAAGGTGAGCGCCGCAATTATCACAGAGGATCTCTGTCCGTTTGCCGTCGGCATCGGGTACATGTTTCACTGCGCCTTCAATCTCATCATCAAATGAAGGCCATCCACAACCGGCATCAAATTTACTGGCAGACCTGTAAAGTTCAGCGCCACAACGTTTACACACATAAGTGCCTTCTTTCCAGTGGTCATTATATGTCCCGCTAAATGGCATTTCCGTGCCCTTGTTGATAATTACACGTTTTTCGTCAGGTGTCAGTTCCCGGTATTTATCTTGTGTGTTCTGTGCCATAACTGAAAAATTAATCAATAACAATAATAACAATGCTGTTTTTTTGTACATAACAATTACAATTACCCATAACTAACAAATTTACTGTTGAATTGTTGAAAATGGGTTTGTTTTTCGGCCATGTAAAATGCCTGAATGTTGTAGTATGTTTAGGGCAGCGGAAAAGTATAGTATCTCAGAAAAGTGGTCTCTGCCTGCGGCCTACCTGCCCGCCGATATCTGGATAATAATATTTTTATAGTACTCTGCAATTTTGCAAAAAATAATTGTGTTAATAGAAGGCAGGCGGGAATCTGCCCCGTGGAATGGCCGTTTGTTGCAATCTGCCCGAACAGGAGTTTCATCCTGTCACTCTGCCGGGCAGGCAACAACAGGCCATTCCACAAGGCAGGATACCGGCCTTCGTCAGGCTGCGGGAAGGAGGGGGGAAGGCTAACCGGATGAGTCATCACAACAATGCCTGAATATGCTTCTTGCGTAGCCAGAAACAGACATTTAATCATAAACCGGAAATACGAAAATTTGGTATGAACAGTTCACAAAACCGTAATAAATTAAAAATTTGCAAATCACAGCATTTTTGTATTCTTTTGAATATAGTATGCTGTAATTCGCTTAACGATTATATTTTTGAAGTTTTAACATTGTAAAATGCCATTTTTCATGCATTATTGTTTATTTTTCAAAATTCTATTTAAAATGTCATCACAATGATGATAAGACTGTAAATCAAAATATTGTGCTTTAGTATAAAACAGAATAATTATGAAAAGACTTATTATTGCCATATTCTTACTGATAGGATATCAGCTCAGTGCTCAGGAGCCGCTTACACGTTTTGAAAATTCTGATCACAAAGCCTGCGCCAACTACCAGGAGGTAATTGATTATTGTAACAGCCTGGATGAATTATATGAGGAAGCCACTTATGCAACTTTTGGGAAATCAGCCCGTTATTATGACCTGCCATTGCTGGTAATTGATAAAGATGGGTTTTCCGACCCCACGCTCATACGCAATTCCGGGCGTATTATTTTGATGGTTCAGGCAAGCATTCATCCAGGCGAACCAGATGGCACCTCAGCCGGCTTAATGTTTGCCCGTGATTTACTGCAAAATAATGAAATGAATACACTGCTTGACAATGTAAGCTTATTGTTTTTGCCGGTTTTAAATGTTGACGGATACCGCCGGCGCTCACCTTATAACCGAATCAATCAAAATGGACCGGAAGAAATGGGATGGCGAACCAATGCCAATAACCTGAACCTGAACCGTGATTACCTTCGTTCAGAATCGGTGGAAATTAAAGCCTGGCATAACCTTTTCAATCAGTGGTTACCTGATTTTTTTATTGATTGCCATACCACTAATGGCGCCGACTATCAGTATGCCATTACATATGACTTACCCGTTTACGGAAATATGGAGGCAGGACAAACAACATGGGTAAAAGAAAATTTTTTAAATCCCCTGAAA
>JBNJGX010000012.1:0-26294 GCA_051748025.1 Bacteroidota bacterium | reverse complement strand
TTTTTTTTTATCCTGATAAAATGTAGTTTGACAATAAGTTAATGATAACGTGCTTTCTAATCCTTGAAAGACATTAGGTAAACAAACGGATACTCATTAATAGAATCAAAAATAGTGATAATTTTTATTTTGCAAAATAAATGGGGGTAACTTATACCGGATTTGAGGTTATAATTCAAAATATATTTTCTTGTAATGATATTTTTTTTAACTTTGCTTCAAAAGAAAAGAAAGTATAGTTAAAATTAAATAAGATCTGGTATAATGTATATGATAAAAAAATTGACCATAATTAATTTTATATTGATTTTGGTTTTTACAATGTCAGTTACAGCTCAGGATGAGTGTTCTTCAGCCCCTGATATTCCTGTAGAGCAGTATTCTACCTGTGGCGAAATGGCACTGGAATCGGTTGATCTTGGAACTGCAACCCCTTCCACTACTGGTCCGGACCCAGGATGTGCAAGTTTCAACAGTGGTACAACCAATGATCTTTGGTACACCTTTTCGGTACCTCCGGGTACAAACACCATGGCTTTTCATGCATTTAATTCTGATGCACTGGGCTTAACGGATCAATCGGCACCAGGTATGGCAGTTTATTCCGGAGACGATTGTAGTAACCTTAATTTGCTCGATTGTTTCGAATCTGATGGCGGCTTTATGCAAAATGGTGAAATTCACTGGGAAAACATATCAGGTTTGTCACCCGGAGAAACCATTTATATTCGTATCTGGGATGAAAATAACCTCGACCAGCAACTGTTTATAGCTGCTTCAGTGCGCTTGGATTTCCCTGAAGACGAATGTGAAACATCTGTTCCATTAGCCCAGGGAGGATGTAACATCCTGGCAACACCAGGGCCGGTACAGGCACCCGAAGATTGTGGGTATAATACAAGCGATAATACCATATTTTATAATTTTACCGTAACCGCAAGTGATAGCCAACCTTATACAATCGAAGCCGAAAACGGAGAGTGTGAATCCAATGCCGGAGGTATGAGTGATGCTGAAATTCAGTTAGCGGTATGGTCATGGGATGGTAATAGTTGTGATGATGTCGGAGGTAGCCCTCAAAGCGATCCGCCCAATACTTCAGGTTCATATTACGGTTGTGCCAACGGAGTGGGAACGGTAACCTATTCTGAGAATCTGCCACCCGGTGATTATATCCTTGCTATGGATGGATACAGCGATTTAAATGGGACATCTTTGTGTACATATGGATTTTCTGCTCCTTTTATTGAAGAAGAGTTACTGGTTGATTTGACCACGACTGATGCCATTTGCGGAGAAAGTGGTTCAGCGAGCATTAGTGTTTCATATTCATGCTCAGGTACACCATCTTATAACTGGAGTACCGGTGATACTGGTTCAAATATTTCCGGGCTTACTGCTGGTTCTTATTCTGTTACGGTAACTGATACTGCGCCTTGTGCTGATACCGTCATTAATTTTGACATTGTTGACGATGGAGATATTACCGTGGATGTTGTTACAACAGGTGATATCTGTAACGGCCCCTTTGAAGCTACAGCCGAAGTAACCGGTGCTGACCCTGCTTTGTGTGATTTTGAATGGAGCACTTCCCCTGTGCAAACAACCCAAACCGTGACGGGACTAACACAGGGTACTTATACCGTAGATGTTTCCTTTGGTACATGTGAGGATTCTGAAACATTTGATGTGGAATACAGCAATGTGGAATTTGATTTAACCTATGATTCCGGTGTTTGTGCAGGTGCAACTGCCCAGGCTGAAGTTACCCCTACATCGGGTGCATCACCTTTTGAATATGCATGGTCCACAGGTGAGGATACACAAATTATCAATATTACCAGCAGCGGAGATTATTCCGTAACAGTAATGGATGACAATGGTTGTACAGAAACTGAAAGCTTTTTCGTTGATGTTTTTCCCGCTGTTGATATTGATGCTGATGTGACAGATAACCAATGTCATGATCAGTTAATAGGAGAAATTGATGTTGATGTTTCCGGCGGAACAGCACCTTTTTCTTTTACCTGGAATACCGGTGACAATACTGAGGATATCTCCGGCCTTGATGAGGGGACCTACAGCCTTACTGTTGTTGATGATAACGGGTGTAGTGCCACAGATAGCTGGGATATTTCCATGCCTCCCGAAATGAGTTTTACTTTCAATGATGATGTGAGTATCTGTGAGGGAGAAGAGGTAAACCTCCATATTGATGCCAGTGGTGGAACCCCACCGTATGAATACCATTGGGATGGTATGGGCGGTTTTAATATCGATAATTTAACTGTATCTCCGGATACAACTACTGTATATACAGTTTCTGTTACAGATGCAAATGGATGTGAAACATCACCACAAAGTGCAGAGATCCTGGTTAGCCCTGGTCTGAACTTGAATATTTCTGCCGAAGATTGTACATGTCATGGTTATTGTGATGGAGAAGCCGTTGCTGACATTACCGGTGGTATACCACCATATGATTATTCATGGGAATCGGATAATAATTACCTGGATAATATTTGTGCAGGAATGTATGAACTTACTGTGACTGATGATATTGGGTGTACAATTAGTGAGCCTTATCAGATAGACCAGCCAAATCCCCTTGTTTATAATTTATATGCTGATCCTGCAACCTGTTCATATACAGAAGATGGACTATCATGGATAAATGTACAGGGAGGCACACCACCTTATGAGTATTTTTGGGATAATGGAGAAACCGGTGATTCCGTTATTGTTGGCGGAGGAAATCATGAAATCACGGTAACTGATGCCAATGGCTGCTTTCTGGAACTTGAAAATTATGTGCCTGCCCCTGATCCGATACTTATTTCAGATATTTATAATGAACATGTATGTATTGATGGTTCTGCAAGTTATTCTCCCGCAGCATTGGGTGGCAGCGGAGAATATGACTTCAGGTACAGTGTTGATGGTGATACCATTTGGAACAACCGTAGAATTACAATAGATACCCTGACCCAAACCACTGATTTTGTGCTCACGGTCAGAGATACAAGAGGATGTACTGCTAGTAAAGAGTTTACGGTTTTTGTTTATCCGGAACTTAATATTGCATCATGTCACACCAATGTAGATACAATTTGTGCCGATGAACCAGTAAAACTTTTTACTGATGTTAACGGGGGTAATGGCGGGCCATATCAAATATACCTTAATGGTGATGATGTTATTCCTTCCCCCTACACTTTTTATCCTTCTGAATCAGGATACTACACAGTTAGGGTTACTGATATGTGTTCAACACCTGCTGTCAAAGATTCAGTTTATATCCATGTATGGCCAAAACCCAGAAATAATTTTATTGCTGATGTGGTTGAGGGTTGTCCACCGCTTAAAGTGAATTTTACTGAAATTACGGCTGATGCGCGTTCAGGTTTTGAATGGAATTTTGGTGATGAACAATTTAATTTTGGACAGAATGTTACGCATGTGTTCCACAAAAGTGGCTATCATGATGTTACTTTAAAATTAACCGATCATCATGGTTGTGTAAATGTACGGGAAAAAGTAAATATGATCAGGGTTCATCCTGATCCTAGCGTTGATTTCTATACCAAGCCGGATGAGGTATCCATGTTAAATCCTGAGATAGAATTTTATGCTATAACTGAAAATACCGACAGCTTATATTGGTTTTTTGGAGATGGTGATTCCACACATCAAAACCAAAATTATACATCCCATCAGTTTGATGGCATCGGAGAATACATTGTTACACTTATTGGTAAAAGTGAATATAATTGCCTTGATACAATAAGTAAGCCGGTTAAAATTGATGAAAGTTATAGTTTTTATGCGCCAACAGCATTTAGCCCAAACCGTGATGGATTCAATGATTGCTTTTCAGTTTGTGGACATGGTATTGATCCGAATGATTTTGTGTTGAGAATATATAACCGTTGGGGAGAACTTGTGTTTGAAACAACTGAATATGACGATTCTGAAGGTTGTGATGGATGTACCGAAGGTTCCTGGGATGGAACTTATCAGGGTGATTTAATGAAAGGTGATAAGGTGCTTGAACAGGGGATTTATGGTTGGGTTTGTACCTTTAAAGATAAATCCGGAATCGTCAATGAATACAGTGGGCAGGTTAGATTAATACGATGACAAGAAAGGAGTCCGGAGACAGAAGACGGGAGTCGGGAGTCGGAAGGCCGGATTTACCATGTTATTAAATAGTGTTTGTCCATACGGCCAATGTATCTGTTTATAAAAACAGAGATTTATTTAAAAAAAACAAAGAACACAGTTAACATGCCTGCAAGCAATCAGGAAATCCAAAATTTACCCCGTAGGACGAATGTCCAACGGGGTAAATTCAAAATCCCAAATATCAATTTCCCACTTCGGACTCCTGACTTCGGACTTCCGACAAATCAATTACCATTATTCAATTATAGATAAATGTTTGCTTTTTTAGGGTCAGATACTTCTTAATCTTTAATATCCAGTGTCTCAAAATCTTTTGTTAGTTTATCATCAAACTGCATCGTGTATAATACCCATACATCATCGGGGCGGTACAGGATAATCTCAATTTTAACAGGTTGCCGGTCATATTTGAGCATGTAAGTGTATTTGGTAAACGAATCGCCTACAGATTGAAGGTTTATTAACTCTTCGCCGTAATATTCACCAAGAAGTTTGCGGGAAGTGTTCAGGCGTTCTTTGATGCGATCAATGCCATCCTGGTTTTGTTCTATGTACGGATTGGTTGTGAATATATATTCTATGGCTTCATCCGGGTTTTTATCGAAAGTATTGAAAAAAGGTTCCAGAATATCTTCCGGCGTTTTTTGTGAAAAACCTGGTAAACCCATGAAAATGACCAGAATGATTATGGCAAATCTCATAATGAATAAAATTTATTGTTATTACTAAACTTACATGTGGGTAAGGTTCATATTGTGCTCTTCAATTAATTTGCGCATGTTGATCAGTGCATAACGCATACGCCCCAATGCCGTGTTGATACTTACGCCGGTTTGTTCTGCAATCTCTTTGAAACTCATGTTGCCATAATGACGCATCATTACCACTTGTTTTTGATTTTGCGGGAGTTTATCAACCAAAAACCGGACATCTTTTTCTTTTTGATGATCAATCATCCTGTCTTCCATGGTAATATCCGAAAATTTCGGGGAATTAAGAATATCCATTTCACCATCATCGTTAGAATACGTATTCTGGTTTTTGCTTTTCCTGAAATAATCAATCGTCAGGTTATGAGCGATTCGAATAACCCAGGATACAAATTTACCCTTGTCTTCATATTTCTTGTTTTCCAGTGATTTTATCACCTTAATAAAGGTGTCCTGAAAAAGATCATCAGCAACATGTGGATTTTTTACAATTAACAGGATATACGTGTAAACTCTGTCTTTGTGGCGTTTGATGAGTTCCTGCATATAACTATTTTCGCCTTTAACAAAACCCTCAACAAGCTGCTGGTCTGTTAGCCTTGTTATGTCCATAATTTTATTCCTCTATTGGTTAAAAGCGTAAAATATTTCTTATAGGCAGCCTCCTCTTTTATGTGAAAAACAATTAGTAAAACGTTTTTGTTTATAATCTGTAATGCAAATATACAATAATTTTTTTGAATTGTGCATCTTTGCATTAAAAAATTTAAAGAGTTTTACAAAATAATCATATTAACTACAATAATTTAACAAAAATCATACCAAATCAAATGATTAAAAAAGGAATTGAAGTAAAAAACGTCAGGGTGCATAACCTGAAAAATATCAGTCTGGTGATACCATATGATAAGTTGATTGTTGTTACCGGACTGTCTGGTTCAGGAAAATCCAGCTTCGTGTTTGATACACTTTATGCCGAAGGGCAACGGCGTTATATTGAGAGCCTTTCTTCATATGCCAGACAATTTTTTGGCAGGCTCAAAAAACCCGATGTTGATATGATCACCGGGATCCCACCTGCCATTGCTATACAACAGAAGGTTGGCACACGTTCATCACGGTCAACAGTTGGGACAATGACAGAGATATATGATTACCTGAAATTGCTGTATGCCCGTATTGGTAAAACTTATTCCCCGGTGTCCGGGAACCTTGTAAAAAAGCAGAATGTTAATGATGTGGTGGAATATTTGTCTGAAAAGCCTGAAGGAACAAAGGTTTTTGTTTGTTTTCCAATGGATATCAGTGGTGACAGGACAGAAAACTGGCTGGAAAACCTAAAGCAAAAAGGCTTCAGACGCCTTTGGATAAACCGCCGCATACGTAAATTTGATGAACTGAAAAATGTAACAACAAACAAAAAGTCTGTTTGTGTTGTGCTCGACAGATTGAAAAACCGGCACGATAAAACCATTCAAAGCAGGATAAGAGATTCGGCTGAAATGGCTTTTAAAGAAGGGGAAGGAAAATGTGTTATTGTCTGCGAGGCAGAAGGTAAATATGAACAATGTAGCTTTTCTAATATCTTTGAAGAAGATGGGATTACATTTGAAGAGCCCACGGAGAATATGTTTTCCTTCAACAACCCGGTTGGTGCATGCCCTGAATGTGAGGGGTACGGCAGCGTGATTGGCATTGATGAAGACCTTGTTATCCCTGACCCGCACTTGTCTGTATGGGATGATTGTGTGGTTGCCTGGAAAGGGGATAAAATGAGAAAGTGGAAAGATCAGCTTATTATAAATGCCTCCAAAGTGGATTTTCCTGTACATCGACCCTATATTGATCTGACTAGTGAACAGAAACAAATGCTGTGGGAGGGATGCGATGCTTTTTACGGTATCAACGATTTTTTTAAATATATTGATAAGAAAAAATATAAAATTCAGTACCGTGTTATGTTGTCCCGTTACCGTGGCAGAACCAAATGCCCGTTATGTAAAGGGAAACGCTTGAAAAAAGAGGCGGGATGGGTGAAAATAAATGACAAAAGCCTCCCTGATCTGGTTGATATAAATACAGAAAAACTGTTGGAATTTGTTGATAATGTGAAGCTTGATCAACGTGAAAAACAGATCGCTGAGCGTATTCTGACAGAAATACGTAGCCGCCTGAAATTTATGATAAAGGTGGGATTACCATACCTTACAATAAATCGCCATGCTGCCAGTTTGTCGGGAGGTGAAACGCAGCGTATAAACCTGGTTACGTCACTTGGAAGTGCCCTGGTGGGGTCTTTATATATTCTTGATGAGCCATCCATCGGATTACACCCGCGTGATACACATTTACTGACTGATGTGCTGAAAAACCTGCGTGATTTGCAGAATACCGTTGTTGTGGTTGAGCATGAAGAGGCTGTTATCCGGGAAGCTGATCATGTCATTGATATAGGGCCAGGTGCCGGATATCAGGGAGGTGAGATTGTATTCGAAGGATCTTTGAAACAGCTGCTGGATGATGATAAGTCAATAACTGCCGATTATCTAAATGGTAAGCGGCATATTCCCGTACCACAAAAACGAAAACCATGGCAAAACAGCCTGAAATTTTATGGTTTACGACAGCATAACCTTAAAATTGATGAGTTGGAACTTCCCCTTGAAGTAATGTGTGTGATTACAGGCGTGAGCGGTTCCGGGAAAAGTACTTTTGTAAGGGATATTGTTACGCCGGTGGTGAAAAGAAAAATTGGTGATTTTAGGCATAAACCTGGTTTGCACAAGTCATCCGAAGGAGATTTTTCTTTAATCACAGATGTGCAATATGTGGATCAGCAACCCATCGGAAAGTCTTCACGCTCTAATCCTGTGACATATATTAAAGCATGGGATGATATCAGGCTGTTGTTTGCTGGGCAAAAATTGTCTGAGCAGCGGGATTACAGGCCGGCTTATTTTTCTTTTAATGTTGATGGAGGTCGTTGTGAAGTATGCAAAGGGGAGGGGCAGATAAAAGTTGAAATGCAATTCATGGCTGATGTGTACCTTACCTGTGATGAATGTCATGGCAGGCGGTTTAAAGATGAAATACTGGAAGTGAAATACCGAGGGAAAAACATTGCTGATATCCTTGATATGACCATTAATCAGGCTGTTGATTTTTTCTCTCAGTCTCAGGGAAATTATGAAAAACATATTGTCAGTTTGCTTAAAAATTATCAGAATGTCGGATTGGGATACCTGAAAATGGGACAAGCTTCCAACACCCTTAGCGGAGGTGAAAGCCAGCGTATTAAGCTTGCGTCGTATCTGAGCAGAGAAACACAGACACCGGCATTGTTTATTTTTGATGAACCAACAACAGGACTGCATTTTCATGATATTCACAAACTGTTGTCTTCACTGGAACAATTAAAATATCGCGGACACAGTATTTTGATCATTGAACATAACCCTGAAATTGTAAAATCAGCAGACTGGGTAATTGACCTCGGCCCGGAAGGGGGTGATAAGGGGGGGGAACTTGTTTTTTCCGGCACACCCGAACAATTGATAAAATGTGATCAATCTTATACGGGACAATACCTTAAAGACAAGATCAAAATCCAAAAACCAAGCTCAAAATAAGTTCAAAATCCCAAGTTTAAAAACTTGTCCCTGACAGGACAGGCTGGCGGCGAAGACGGATAAATCCCAAATTCAAAACCTGTCTGGCGTAACGCAGTGAAGACATAGTAAAGGGGGATGAAAAAATCGTAATTTCTCAATAACAACTTGGGAAAAGCTATTTTGAATAATAGAACAACGAATGAAGAATAACGAATTAAAACCCCCGATTCGACTTTGTCTTTTTTTATTTCAAAATTCGTTACTAATCAGTATTCTTAACCATTAATATGCCACAGATATCACTGATTAACACAGATTATTATGTTAATATGACATTTTTACATGTAATCCAAAGTTCACTTTGATACAAAAATAACAAAATACCAAATTCAATTAATCTGTGAAATCTGAGAAATCTGTGGCAAAACAGCTTAAATGACGACTGATTAATTACCAAAATTCGTTTTTCAAATGCGATGCACAGCGATGTGCTGAGCCTGCCGAAGTAAGCCTGTCGAAGTGTTCAAATGTTCTATTGTTCAATAATACCACCAACTATTGAGAACTTACAAAAAATCCTATGTGAAATTCTATGTGTCCTACTGTGACTATGTGGTTCCACGCTGACATATACCCCGTTTTTTGAACCACAGTAGGATACATCGCCCACATAGACTTGGGATTAAGAAGAATAATATATTTTTACATAGTAATTTTTTGGATGTCCTGATAAAATATAGTTTGACAATAGGTTAATGATAACTGGATTTTTAATCAATGAAAAATATTAGGTAAACACCCGGTCACTCATATAATATTATCAGTCATGTTAAAAATTAGGCCTAAATTTTAACAACAATGTAAAAAATTTGGCAATAATGATTATATTTGTGTCATGATTATAAAAAGAACAGATTATAACAAAAAAATAATTAATGCACTCGAAAATGTGCCAATAGTTGCATTAATAGGTGCAAGACAGGTGGGTAAAACCACAATAATGAAGAACCTTCCAATAGAAAAGGATAGCATTTTTCTTGATGCTCAGGATCCTGAAACAGCAGAGCTTTTTAAGAAACATTCCGTACTGAAGGAATATCTGGAAATTCATTTAAACAAAGACTTAAATGGCATTCTGATGATAGATGAATTTCAGTTTATCAATGATATTTCCCTTATGCTGAAACTCATGGTTGATCATAATCCTAAACTAAGTATTATTTGCTCAGGCAGTTCCAGCATCAACATTTTACAAAATGTAAAAGAGTCTCTTGCCGGTCGTATCAGATTGATAAAAGTATATTCCCTTTCATTTTCAGAATATTTGTTATTCAAAAATGAAAAGCTGAACAAACTTTATGTTAAATACAGCAAAGATACTTCAGCAGAAATCATTGATCCGAAAATTAAGCTGGCATTAAACGAATATATAATATACGGAGGTTTGCCCCGTGTTGCTCTTGCCAGTGAAAAAGCGGAAAAGGCCGCATTGCTGGATGATATTTATAAAACATACCTTCTGAGGGATGTCCGGTCTTTTGTCAAAAATGAAGATTTTGTTGGATTTAACAGGTTACTGAAATTATTGGCGTATCAAACAGGTAATATGATAAACATAAATAATCTTTCGAAAGAGTGTGGTTTATCTTACAGAAAAACCGAAGAGTATTTATACGTTTTAGAGCAGATGTACATTATAAAATTATTGCAACCATTTCATTCAAATTACAAAAAAGTGATTCGTAAAATGCAAAAGATTTTCTTTACAGACAACGGCATCAGAAATATTGTAATGGGAGCTTTGAATGCAATAGATAACCGGAATGATTCCGGTGCTTTGCTTGAAAATTATGTGTTTTTGGAGCTGAGCCGCAACTTGTTATCTCACTACAAATTGTATTATTACAGAACCCTGGATGGCGCAGAAATTGATTTCATTGTGGATAATATGAAAACCTTATTTCCTGTGGAAGTAAAAAACAGCAGTTTTAAAAAAACGAAAAATCTCAAAAATATAAGCTCTTTTAGTGAATTTCATTCATGCGGACAGGCTTACGTTGTGAATAGAAATCTAAATAAAAAAAATGAGGCCATTCATTTCATTCCATCGGTTTTGTCAGGTAAGTTGATTTTTTAAGCCGAAAAATTTACAGTATTGATAAAAATCAGGCCTAAATTTTAACAATAATGTAAAAAATTTGGCAATAATCCAGTAAAAATAAGATTGTCTTTTCCTGAAAAACAGGTTTACACAAAGAATGTAAACATTTTGGAAAGCAAAAGAAGATCACCGGTTTTGAAGTTTAGCAATTCAGAGAGGAAAATGATTATTCAAAATTATTGACAAGCCGGATTAACAAAACCAGCCATAAACGTTCAATTACAATATCGCAGATTGTTGCACGGTTCCTGAATGCGATAAATCGCATTCAGGAACTGCCGTGCACAATCGTGCAATCGTGCCATCGTGCTTTCGTGCAATCGCCCCATCGCCAACTCACTTCTCATCAGAATCCTTTTCATCCCCCTTTTCTTCGTCAGCTTCTTTTTGGGCTTGTTCTTTTTCGTATTCTTCAATGGCCTTATCGTTGAGGATGTCTTTTTCGATAAGGATATGGTACCACTGAATAATCTTTTTAATATCGCCGATATGTACACGATCCCGATCGTAATCAGGCAGGATTTTTTCCATAAATTCAAGGATTTCCTCTTTTGAGGATTTGTGACTTATGGTTTTTCCGCCGTCGTAGAGTTCGTAGATGTTGATAAAGACTTCACTCAATGGTTTTTCTTCATCTTTTGTGTATATGGCAATATCTTCGAGTGAGCTAACCTGCGAAGATGCGAATGCAGGAAAACGTTTGCCGGTTTCAAGCGATTCAACAATGATACTGCTGCGTGCTTGTGATATCATTTTGTACAGTCCGGGTTTTCCCCCGATAGCTAAAATTCCTTCCAGATACATATCTCTCTTGTTTTAATATTATTAATAAAATGCTTTCCTTAACTAGTGGATCTAAGAAAACTACTGCTTTTTAAAAATAACAAATCTCAAACATCAAAAAACAAACCAGCCTGCCAGCTGGCAGGTAATCATCAATGACCAATGATCTAATATTCAAACATTTTGAAAAATTGGAATTTTATTATTTGGAATTTATTTGTCATTTGAATTTTGTTATTTGGTGTTTTCTTAGAAAGACTAACTAGAGTCTGTCTATAAAGTCTTAGTGTTTGAGCAACAACGCAGATATTGGACATTATGGACAAACACTAGCTGAATTGTTTTTCTTTTTTCAATGTTTCGTATGCTTCATTTACTTTTTGAAATTTTTCTTTGGCAAAATGCTGAAAATCTTCTCCCAGGTGTGTTACTTTATCAGGGTGATATTTAACGGCCATTTTCCGGTATGCTTTTTTGATCTCATCCACACTGGCATTTTTATCAATTTCAAGGATTTTATAGGCTGATTCAGTATCCTTTACAAACATTGATTTGATGGATGTGTAATCTTTTTCATCAATGCGCAGGAAAGTTGCTATTTTGTGGATCAGGTGGGTTTCCCTTTTATCCACGACATTATCAGCCATAGCGATGCCAAAAAGCATATGGATCAGTTGCAGCCTTTCGGCATATTTCATGTTGCGCTGAATCTGTACACAGACATCTTCAACGGGGATGTCTTTTTTCAGGGTGTCCCGAAGCATTAGTATTGCATCAGAAGCTTTCTCATAACCAAAAGTTTGAACAAAGAATTTTTTGACATATTCCAGTTCTGATTTGGTTACTTTTTTGTCTGCTTTCATAACAGCAGCAACCAATACAATCAGTGAGGCTGCAAAATTTCCCCTTGCGGTTTGATATTTAGTTACGCTGGTAGAGCTGGAGTCGAAAAAACTGCCGACAGCAAAACCAAGTATTGCTCCAATAGGGCCTCCGAGAACAAAACCGAGACCGCCTCCTAACCATTTGCCATATTTAGCCATTGTTAATCAGTGTATTATAAATTTTTAAAATCTGAGGTAAAACCTCATCTTTGTTATTGTTGTAAATCAAAAATGTTGCCAAATTTATAAAATTTTCCGGTTTCTCTTGAGATTTTATACGCCGGATCACAGATGCCCTTTCTGATTTGTCTCTGTTTTTTATCCTTTCAATGCGTTCTTCCTCATCTGCTAATATCAGAATGCTTGCATCCAGGGTTTTATAAAATCCGGTTTCAAACAGGATGGCTGCTTCTATCATCACAATATCACTGTTCTGCTTTTGTGACCACAGGTTAAAATCATCATATACAGCCGGATGAACAATGTTATTTATCTTTTGTCGTGCATCATCATCGTTGAAGATGAGTTCAGCCATTTTTGGTTTATTCAGTTTTTCATCAATAAATAAACTTTCATTAAATGTCTTGATGATTTTATTTTTGATCTTACCGGTTTCCATAAGCCGTTTGGCTTCTTTGTCAGCGTAATAAACAGGGATGCCAAGTACCTCAAAAGCTTTGGCTATGTTGGTTTTTCCACTTCCTATGCCGCCTCCCAGTCCGATTTGCTTCATTTATCACTGATTTTGTTTTCAATGAAATCAATGTTATCCCTGTGTAGCCGGATATGCCTGACATAATCAGGTGATAGAACCAATTCAGGGTATAACTTGTTGTTTTTGGCTTTCTGATAATCTGCCCTGAGCCTGAATGATGAGCTGGACAATTGTTCATAACGACTTACCGGTACCTGACAGGATATTTCAATGTCATCGGGTATCAGTTCAAGTTCAATATTCCGGGGGATATTAATAACTTCGACCGGTATTTTAAAACTGGTCTCAGTGTATTTTTCGATTTTGATGTCCAGTTTTACACGGGAAGGTTCGGATTTTGTTTTGTCAGGGGGGGCTAATGGGACATAACGGTTGATATTGTTACTTAGTTTCCCGTAATTCAGTGATTCTGTGCCCACATGTTTTAATTTGCTGACAATATGTTTTGGTCCTTTTAGTTCAACAGAATCTGGTGAAAATACCGGCCCCGATGATATCATGTGCTGCCCGGCAATGGTAAATTCTATCCTTGATTTTACGGGTAGTTTTTTGCGGACAGTTTTTGTCACATATAAATGCAATGTGTCGGGTTGTACATCACTGACTTTCACGTTCCCCTTAATTCTTTTTTTTGCAAAAGGAATCAATTCTTCATCCAGCAGATAATAATGTTCATCATTTATTTTCGAGATGGAAGTTTTCGTCAGGTTGATAATGACAGGCGCTTTTGCATGATCTATTTGATAACTGAGGATATCATACCCATGTCCTTGTATTTCTACCCCGATTTTTGCCGGCATATCATCACCCAATCCGATATCATCCGGAATATTGGTGAATTTTACCGGGTATTGAATGACATGCGAATATTCTTTGTTCAGGGCATTAAGCAACCACAAAAAAGCCGAAATAGCCAAAAATAAACCGAAAATTAAAGTATTCCGGTTTAATTTGACTTGCTTCAGGTTTTCAAACAGTATATATAATCTGTTTTTTTTTTGCACCAAAGTCTTTATCTCCCTTGTTGTTGGGCTTGCACGGGATTAATTGCAGATTTGTCAACTGAAATAACAACATCATCAGCAACTTCAATCTCAAAACTTGTTTCTTTGATGTTTTTGATTTTCCCGTGGATACCACCTGAGGTTACGACTTTATCTCCCTTTTTGACATTTTCACGGAACTTCCGCATTTCTTTTTGCCGTTTCATCTGGGGCCTGATCATAAAGAAGTAAAATACCACCAGGATCAATGCCAGAAAAATAAAACTGCTCCAGGGGTTTTGTTCGCCGCCGCCTTCGGTGCCCATTGTTAAAATAATACCAATTGGATTCATATGCATTTGTTTTTATTGTGTTACAATATTACAACTTACTCTCAATTCTGTTGTGTTTGGTTGGGTATTTGCAAAAACTTTAACGGTTTTTTTCTGTTCTCCGCTGCGTCCGTGGCTGTCGAAAATGATTTCAATGGTACCTTCCTCACCCGGCTCAACCGGCTTTCTCGTCCAATCAGGGGTGGTGCAGCCGCATGATGCCTTTACATTGTTGATGATGAGATCTGATCCGCCTACATTGGTAAAGGTAAAAGTATATGATACCTTTTCTCCCTGAATTACAGTGCCAAAGTTATATTCTTTTACCGGAAAATCAAATTCAGGAAGCTCGTCCATATTGCTGTCTTTATCAGCACTGATGGGATTGTGAACATCTTTGGTTGTGATTTCATCATTTTCGTTACTGTTGTTTTCATCTTTATCATTCATACATGACAAGAAACTGAACAAAAATGCCAGCACAATTGCGATGATATGATATCTTCCTTTCATTTGTTTAATTTTTTTCAAAAATACAATTTTCTGATTTGATAAAAAACAATCATGGTCAAAATTGTTTTTCTTTTACCTAAAAGATTCGTGTTTGTGTGTTTGCGTGTTTTGTGTTCCGTGTTTTGTGTTTCGTGTTCCGTGTTTCGTGTTCCGTTCCATCACACCATCAATCTCCCCTTCGTTCTTTGGTTCCTTCGTTCTATCGTTCCTTCGTGTTCGCCAACTCGCCCCATCGCCAACTCGCAAAATCTACATGGCCAGGCAAGTCCCCGAAACAAGTTCGGAACAGGTCGGGACAGGTCTTGGAATTTCGACCATTGATTATTGGAATTTATTTGTCATTTGGTGCTTGATCATTGGGATTTATTTTGGATTTTGGATTTATTTAACCTTCCCCCATCAACCCCCTGCCTGTTTTTTTAATAAGGCCTTTCTGCCGTAGTGCCTCTGCGATATGATCCAGCATGCCGTTGATAAAAGCATTGCTTTTGTCTGTACTGTAATATTTACTTATTTCAATATATTCATTTATGGTAACTTTTACCGGAACGGTTGATAAGTGGATAAATTCTGTGATGGCCTGTTTCATGATAATTTTATCAAGTATCGCTATTCGATCAACATCCCAGTTTTTGGAATGTTTATTTATCAAAGATTCATAGTCATTGTCATGTAGAAGGGCTTTACGCAGTAAATATTTTCCGAAAACACGGTCATCTTCACAACTGTATTCCTTTGTGATCAGAAAATTATCATTCCCTGGTTTTTTTACACGCAGAATGGATTGTTCCAGCAGGCTGCAGACAAATCCAATGTCATCATTCCAGTATAAACCATGTTCTTCTATTATCTGGTCAAGGTCTTCATTGTCCTGCAAAAAATTGATAATGATGAAATTTATGATCTGTTTGTGTTTGTTCATGCCCGGATTTTTCGTATCAAGGTAATTTTGAAATACTTCTGTCTGACTGATGGTTTTATAGAGATGACTGATAAATTTTTCGTGTTTTTCCTTTGAGATGCGTGGAGCCCTGATTTGCTGTTGAAAATACTTTGACTGCCGTATGGCTTCAATTACAGGATTGTCAACAAAATTTCGCTTTGGATGCAGGTCTTCGTAGCTTGGAAGGTTTTTTTCCATAGCCAATTGTATTTTATGCTCAGCATGATCTGCCAAATAGATGATAATAGCTAAAACCTCGTAATATAATTCCAGTGTGGCATGTACGCTTTTATCCAATTCCTTCTCTGCTTGTGCAGGATCCGTATTAAGTTGTTGAACACGTGAATAATACACCTGCATTACCTTTGTTCTGAGTAGTCTTCTGCTTATCATTCCTGAGAACCTTAATGTGGCTGCAAAATAGCGAAAATAGTTTTAGTTGTGCAAACAATTATTCAACATTTAATTATTTTTAAGTACACCTTTAAATCTGCTGCAGATTTAACGCAAGCATCCATATCCCCCGGCCGAACTTATCTCCATGCTGCTATGGATAGTTCTTATTAATTGATAATGAAAAAAACTTTGTTTTTTCATTAAATATAATTACATTTGTATTAATGAACGATTAACATACTAATGATGGATGAAAAAAACAAAAGAACTAGACAGGAAATTTTTACCCGTGTGGCCAAGGCAGGAAGAAGAACCTATTTTTTTGATGTTAAACAAACCAGAAAAGGAGACCTGTATTTAACCATTACAGAGAGTAAAAAGTTTTATGACAAGAAGAAAGACTCACATCATTTTAAAAAGCACACAATTTTTCTTTACAGGGAAGCTTTTGATGATTTTTATGATGCGCTTGATGGTGTCGTGAATTTTATCAATGACAATATTGATGAATCCCTGGAAAAAGGAGGGCTGGAACCTGCAGAACCGGAACAGGAACAGGAATCATCAGCAGAAGAACAAACTTCTGCCACAAAAGAAGAACCTGTACAGCAGGATGAAAGTGTTAATGAAGATCCTTCACCGGAAAATCATCCTGATGAGGCATTCACTGATGTGAGTTTTGATGACCTTAACGAATCAGATAAGGAATCTGACAATAGCGAAGAAGAGGAGAAATAAATATTCATGTTTCCGTGTTCCGCTGAAAAAACACATGTCAGTTTGGCCGTAATTGAAAGGTGGTGCGTATAAGGCACTGCTTAAACCTTGATAACGGAAGGGCTGACAGGTAGATTATCACGAATTTTTTAAATTCATGCACTTAACTGCACAAATTTAAAAGAATTTGTGCAGTTGGGTATCAATATTTTTTTGTATTTTTGTTGGTGATGATTGAAAGAGAAGTCAGCATACCAATCGTAAAAGCCCTGGGAGTACACAAAATACTAATACTTCTTGGAGCAAGGCGTGTTGGTAAAACCACCCTTGTCAAATCCGTGATTGAGAAACTTCCAGACTCACGCTATATAAATTGTGAACTATTGCAAAACAAAGAAGCGCTAGAATCAACCAATTCGGAAGTCTTACATGCATTCTTGGGTAAATATACATATTTGGTCCTGGATGAAGCCCAAAACATTAAGAACATAGGACAAATACTTAAAATAATTCACGACACCTTTCCTCATATCAAGGTAATAGCAACCGGCTCATCAGCATTCCGGCTTCAGCAGGAATCCGGCGAACCCCTGACAGGTCGTTCACGGGTATTTCACCTGTCACCGTTATCTTTTCGGGAAATTGTGCATCATGATGATTTATTATCAGCAAAAGGCCAAATTGAAAACATCCTGAGATTTGGTTTATATCCAGAGGTTTACAAACAATCAGAAGACTTTGCTATTGAAGAACTGGAAAACATCGCATCAAATTACCTGTATAAAGATATATTGCAATTTGAAAACCTAAAAAAGCCGGACTTACTGTATGCATTATTAAAGGCCCTGGCTCTTCAAGTTGGCAGCGAGGTTTCACTAAATGAATTATCCAATAAATTAAAAGTTCATGTTAACACAGTTAAGCGATACATTGAACTGCTGGAACAGAATTACGTAGTTTACAGGTTAAATGCCTTAAGCAAAAATCCAAGAAATGAAATAGGTAAAAGTCAAAAAATCTACTTTTATGACTGTGGGATCAGAAATGCCATTATCCGAAATTTCAGTCCCATCAGTTTACGCAATGATGTAGGCCAACTGTGGGAAAATTTTTTCATAACTGAGAGACTAAAAAATAATGCCAATAGCCGGAACTTTGTAAATACTTATTTTTGGAGAAACTACCAGCGAAAGGAAATTGATTTTATTGAAGAAGTTAACAATATGTATCAGGCTTTTGAATGTAAGTACAATCCAAAGAAAAAAGCAAAAGCACCAATTGATTTTGTAAGGAATTATAAAAATTTCAGATTTCATGCAGTTAATACTGAGAACTTTTGGGAACACCTGATATAGTTTTTCAAATTCATGCACTTAATTGACAGGCGGATTATTACGTTGTTGATATCAGGAAAATATCAAAGCATTAATCTTTGTTAACCAAGCTGCATCAATGTCATCAAAACTGTTATGGCTGTCGCTGTCAATATCCAGTACACCAACAATTTTTTCACCGGCGTTGAAAAGCGGAACCACAATTTCTGATTTTGAACGGGGATCACAGGCAATATGGCCGGGAAATGTTTCCACATCTTTGACAACAATGGCTTTTTTTTGATTGATGCCCGCCCTGCATACGCCTTTATCACGTTCTAATTTCAGACAGGCAAGCGGCCCCTGATATGGCCCTACCAGTAAATCTTCTTTATCATCAAGCAGGTAGTAGCCTGTCCAGAAAAACCGGTCAAATTTGTGATGTAAAACCGCTGTAATGGTTGCCATACGGCTTACAGGATTTGAGACAGGATGTATTAATTCCTGAAGTTGGTCATATATCCTCTCGTATCGTTGTGATTTTGCCATATTGTCAAATATTTAGTGGATGTACAAATATAAGCGAATTATATGGCATTAAAAGATAAAACCCCTAAATTTGTTGATGTTTTTGAAAAAAAAATATTATCAAAATGGCAAAGAAATCCGTTTTTTTTAACAGTCATAATAATTTAGCAGTGTTCAAAATTTGCTTTAGTTTGTTTTTCAATATTTCTTAGCATTTATTTTTTTAACTTTATCCTGGCTTAATAAACAATCCGGTTATGGAGCATTTGATGATCAATACGGTATTAAACATCTCATTTCAATTTGAGTTTTACCCCCTGCTTATTGTTATTTTCCTGGCGTTTATAATTCCGATTCTTTTATCATTGGTCAACCTGGGAAGGGTTCCAACGGTTATTGTCGAAATAATCATGGGTTATATCATTGGTAAATTTCTGTTTCCGGCATTGCCTGATTTTAACATGGAGTCACTTGATTTCCTAGCATTATCAGGTTTTATGTTTTTAATGTTTTTAGGCGGACTGGAAATAGATGTCAATGGTATTGTTCAATCTTTTCCCCGGCGGCAGCTTACAGCAAAAAGTTTTATGCAAAATCCACTGTTGGCAGGCTTACTGTATTTTCTGCTTTCATTGATAATTTCAATTATAAGTGCCGAAATACTGGGTTTGTTTATAACCATTAACAACACAATGTACGTTGCCCTCATCATGGTAACAACGTCTGTAGGCATAATTTTACCGGTATTAAAAAGCCACAATATATTAAATTCTAGTTTCGGACAAATGGTAATTACATCAGCAGCAATAGCTGATATACTTAGTATTCTTCTGTTCTCCTTTACGGCATTTATCCTTAAACATGGTTTTAAACCCAAATTGCTGCTTATACTCGGGTTATTCTTATTGTTTTACATATTATATATACTTGGGCAACGGCTTACAAAAAAGACACTGATAAAAAGAATTTCTTACCATCTGTCACATGCTTCTTCGCAGATACAAATCCGGGGTACCATTTTTCTTATTCTGTTATTTATAGTTATTGCCCAGTTTATTGGCACTGAAGTTATGTTGCTTGGGGCATTCCTTGCCGGATTGCTTATTTCTGTTTTTATGAATAAGAATCGCTCTATCCTGCTTGTAAAGCTTGATGGGATGGGCTATGGTTTTTTTATTCCGGTGTTTTTTATCATGGTAGGGGTTCATTTTGATGATTCAGCGCTTCTGGAAATGGGAAATTCTCCGGTGTTATTTCTGATAATATTGTTGGTATTGATGTACATAATCAAAGTTGCACCATCACTTTTATGGAAAGAACGTTTCGGCACAAAACGTGCTATGGCCGGTGGCATACTGATGGCTTCCCGCCTCAGCTTAATTATTGCAGCATCAAAAATAGGGCTTGATTTTGGGATCATTTCCCCCGGCATCAATGCAGCTTTTGTTTTGATGGCTGTACTAACATGTCTCATTTCTCCTATTGTTTTTAACAATTTATCATCAAGGGACATACTCAGGGGTGATAAGCACATAATCATTGGTGGCAGCAGCACCGGTGTACTCCTGGCACGACGACTAAATATGCATGGTTCAAAAGCAGTTATCCTGGAAAATGATAAAGACCGCTATGACGATATACAATCCAAGGGACTGGACGTAATACATGCTGATGGCACTGATCCCACTATCTTTTTTGAACTGAACCTGTCTCCGGATAATTACATTATTGTGATGACCAATTCCGAACAGCGCAATGTTGCAATTTGCAATATGCTAAAAACCACTTTTAATCATGCCAACATCATCAGTAAAGCATCTGACAGTCTGGTAGAACAACAAATGAAAAACATGAAAATCGAATACCTGGATTCTACACGTATTATGGCTACCACAATTGAAAGCCTTATTTTCAGACCAACAACATACCATGCCCTGGTAGAAACTTTTGAAAACTATCAGGTGGAAGACATGAAACTTACCAACAAAACAATTGCCGGAAGGCAAATAAAAGACATTCCTTTTCACAAGGACGGTCAGCTAATTCTTGTCAGACATGGACAAAGTGTAGAAATTCCGCATGGCGATACACTCCTGAAAAAAGGCGATATAATTACTGTTATGGGCACCGAATCTGCACTGGATGATTTTAGAAAAAAACTGAAAGCTTAAGGGGACTTCTGTCTCGGGAATGTCCATAAGGTACCCTAAACTATTTTGCTCTATTAAAATACATTGTTGTTTCAAATATTTTGTGCTTAAAATTTCAAATGTAATACCAAGTTGCGTTCAATTGGGTAATATTTAATTCATTATTAATGTTTATTGCTAATTCCAACAGATTGAATAACAGAATTATACCGATGATGTTCAATGTAATTTTTAGAAGCGTTAGCGAACTAAAATTACACACCTGCCTGCCGGCAGGCAGGATTGAACACATATCGGTATAAAATATCAAATGAAAAATGATAAAGTTAAGACAACACAACAAAACAGTACGGTTACAAAGAAAAAAACAACTTTGACATTTTTTATCCGTCTTCACTTTTCGTCTTCGTTGCACTACGCTGGACAAGCTTTAGCATTCGATATTTATCATTTAATTATAAAACAATATGAGTAACCGGAAGATTACCTAAGTTATCTTATTGTTATTGCTTAAATCCTATTTGAAATCCTATGTGTTCTACTGTGCCTATGTGGTTCCACGCCGGCATCTGCACCGTTTTTTGAACCACAGTAGGACACATAGCCAACATAGATTTGAAGTTAATAATAATAATAAATTTTTACATAATAAATTTTTCTAACACCATTTTAGTTAAATTGAGCCAACTTTTTTAATCAACCAAAAATTGTTCTTCCGGCTTCGGTCTCCGGTCTTCGGACTTAAAAAATCATTCATCTTCATCCGGATGTACCATTGGGACAAAGCGCACTCCCGTTATGGTTTCCTCTTTTATGTTTCCATTTTCTGTTTTCTCAACAATTTTAAGGAGTTGATGATATTCACCGACAGGAATGACCATTTTACCACCCGGTTTTAATTGTTCAACAAGTTTCTCTGGAATATTTTCCGGTGCTGCTGTAACAATTATCCTCTCAAACTTTGCCTTTTCCGGCCAACCCTGGTATCCATCCCCACATTTTACTTCTACATTATCATAATCCAGTTTTTTGAGTAGTTGGCGGGATTCTTTTGCAAGTTCTTCAACTATTTCTATGCTATAAACCTCTTTTGCAAGGCGGGATAATATTGCAGCCTGATAACCCGAGCCTGTGCCGATTTCCAGCACCTTTTCCGAACCATCCAGATCAAGGGTAGCGGTCATCAATGCCACGATATATGGCTGCGAAATGGTCTGGCCTTTTGTTATAGGCAATGGCCTGTCTGTATATGCCATATCCCTGTATGTTTCAGGCACAAATAAATGACGCGGTATGTTTTTCATGGCATCCAAAACACGCTTATCATCAATACCACGGGCTTCTATTTGTTGCCTCACCATCTTTTTTGCATCCTTTTTCCATGCGGTGTCATTTATATCTGCATTTTGGTCTGCTTTGTCCTTGTCAAATTCCATATTTTTTTCTGTTTTAGATTCTGTTTGATTCCCTGAATTACATGAAAATGAAATCAGAACAAAAATGATACAACACAGGATTGCCTTCATTTTAAAAATACAATGCTTAACATTAAAATGTTTAACCATAATCTTATTTTGACTGATTTTAATCATACATGGTAAAGATAAGCATCTTATACCATTTTACCAAATATTTTGGCTCTGTTCTAATAATTAAATGGATGATAGATTTAGATAATTGTGTTTTCAGACATATAAATAAACAAGGTTTCCTAATAAACAACTGTAAATTTAAAAAGAGTTATATAAGAGTCTTATTAATTTCTGTCAATAACCGTTACATACAGAAAACTTAATGACTGATTAGTAACAAAACATAACCAATTGTTTGTTAACAAGATCAGGTTAATAAAAAGCCAATAAAGCATCTCGCACCTGTTTATTTTCATCTTATTTTAGTGGAAAATTTAATGGCTTATGATAAAAGCAGGCATATTGGGAACAGATACGCTCATTGAGACTTACATTGACTTGTTGATGCAGCTAAACAGTTTTCAATTGGTAGGCTTATATGATATTAATGATGAAAAGGCGTTGGATATCCACAAAAAATTCGACATCCCGATTTTTACCCACCCTGATGAATTATTTGATGAGGCAGATGCCCTTATTACCACATCAGGATTTAATACTTATCAATGCCTTAAAACAGCATTGCGAAAATCAAAGCATATTTTCATTGAAAAACCTGCAGAATACAGTATCAGTCAAACCCGTGAACTTATCAACCTGAGTGATGAAGCCGGGGTAGTAGTGCAGATGGGGTTCAGACACAGGTACAATCCGTCTTTTCTGGCTGCCCGGCCTTTTATAAGCCCACAGGTACGCATGATACAAACCAGACGGCTGTTGCCTTACAAAGAGAACTGTGCATTGCATCCGGTTCAGGACATTATGTTACATGATGTGGATAACATTCTTAGTGTGGTAAATTCAAGCATACGTAAAATTTCAGCTTATGGGATAAGTACAACTGATCAAAAACCTGATGCCGTTAATGCATTGATAGAATTCCATAACGGATGTATCGCAAACCTGACTGCCAACACAATTGCCGGTATGGAAACCCAGGATGCCGTATTTTTCAATCCCAAAGACTATATAGAGATTGATTTCCTTAATCATAAAGCAACAAGGTACAGCAAACGTGCTGAAAACAATATGACATTGTTTGGCGAAAACAAAAACGATCTCAACTGCGAGTATATTCCTGTAAAAAATGCCAATGAAATGGCAGACGAGCTCGAAGCTTTTTCAAGGAGTATTTTGAAAATGCGTAATCCTGAAGTTAACCTTGAAAATACATCCAGGACAATGGCGGTTATTCGTGAAATCAATTCACGCCTGAAATTGACAGTCAATTGTTTATAATTTGCAAACAATATCTTTTCTTTGCTGCCGTTATAAATCAAAACAAAAGACCCGTATGCCTTGTAAAATAATCAGTTTTTCAGCCTTATTGTTGTTTATAGGCTTTTTTTCTTCCTGTGACATAATTAATCCTGAAGAGCCAACACCGGCATACATCAAAGTTGATACAGCAATGGTAAAGGAAATCCCGGGCGAAGTTACCGGATATCATAATTTTCAGGACATGTGGGTTTATGTCGATGGCAAACTGGTTGGCACCTACCAAATACCTTTTACCGTACCGGTATTACCATCAGGTGAACAAAAAGTAACACTTGAAGCCGGCATAAAGGAAAACGGACAAAATATGTTCAGGACAAAGTATCCATTTGTTACCAGTTATATTAAAGATACACTTTTACCCCCTGCTGATACATTAAACCTTACCCCTGAATTTGAGTACATTGAAGCAAATGTTCCTTTCTATGAAGATTTTGAAGACCTTGGCACAGGTTTTGAGATGACAGAAGCCAGCGACACAAGCCTGGAAACAATGGAAGACAGTAACAGCCTGACAGGAAAATATGGATATGCAGCACTTGATAACAGCAGGCCAAATTTTGACTGCCGCACCTCGGAACTGTATGATTTACCCAAAGATAAAAAATCTTTTGTTGAATTTGATTACAAATGCAACGAAAATTTGACAGCAGGCGTCTTTGCTAAGGAATACAACGATGGTGTATTTACGGATGTCCGCTATTCAGTTATCGTCTTATTTCCATCTGAGGATTGGAACAAGGTATATATAAATTTGACCGAAATTGTTGCACAAACAACCAAAGCCACAGAATATCGTCTGTATTTTAGTGCCAGCAAAGGAGAAGGTGAGAACGGAACTGAGAGCGATGAAATTGGTGAAATTTTTTTAGATAACATAAAACTCATTCATCACTAATGAATATATTAAGACACAGAATCAAATATATAATTTCTGATTACCTGGCTGCAGCAAGTGCCTGGATACTGTTTTTTATTTTCAGAAAATTGGTTATCGAAACAAGAACGCTGGGGTACCAACCGGAATTAAATTTTGACACACAATTTATTCTGGGTATTATTTTGATCCCTTTGTTCTGGCTTTCACTTCACCTGCTCAGCGGATATTACAGAAATATTTACAGGAAATCCCGTTTAAGAGAACTTTCAACCACCTTTGTTACCACATTTATAGGGATATTTATTATTTTCTTTGCACTTATTCTCGATGATGTGGTAAATTCATACAAAGATTATTATCAATCCTTTGCTGTACTTTTTGCGTTACAGTTCTTTTTAACTTACATACCGCGTTTTCTTATCACAACCCGGACAAACCATATGATAAGGGATCACCGGCTTTTGTTCAATGCCATCATGATAGGCAGCACCGAAAGGGCGGTGAAGTTATATGAAGAGATTAAATATCAAAAACCATACAGCGGACTTAATATCCTGGGGTTCATTCCCATCAGGAAAAAGAAACATTACCAACTGCAGGATCACTTGCCTGTACTTGGCTCACTGGATGATATTCATTCCCTTATAAACAAACATAAAATTGAAGAAGCCATTATTGCCATTGAGCCAACTGATCATGACAAAATCCAGGAGATCATTAACCATTTACATGCCACACCCCTTACCATAAAAGTCATTCCTGATATGTATGATATCCTTATTGGTAAAGTGCGAATGAATCATATCCTGGGGACACCGCTTATTCAGGTCAGGAAACATATTATGCCCACCTGGCAAATTCATACAAAACGATTAATTGATATTGTTGTTTCTGTCATAGCTTTATTATTGCTTGCTCCGCTGTATATCTTTATTGCCATTGGGGTAAAATTATCATCAAAAGGACCGGTAATCTACACGCATGAACGCATAGGTAAAAACAGGAAACCATTCAACATTTATAAGTTTCGTTCAATGTATGTAGATTCAGAAAAACATGGCCCCACACTCAGCAGTAAAGATGATAAAAGGGTAACCAATTTCGGGCGATTCCTCAGAAAAACCCGGCTTGATGAGTTACCCCAGTTTTACAACGTTTTAAAGGGGAACATGTCTTTGGTTGGCCCCAGGCCTGAAAGACAGTATTTTATTGACCAGATTGTTGAAAAAGCCCCCCATTATCGTCTCTTGCATAAAGTAAAACCGGGAATTACATCATGGGGTCAGGTTAAATACGGATATGCTGAAAATGTGGATCAAATGATCGAACGGCTTAAATACGATATCCTTTATATTGAAAATATTTCGCTTGCTGTCGATTTTAAAATATTGATCTATACAATCATCACCGTTATCAAAAGCCGGGGAAAATAACGGATTTTACCCGGGCACTACCCATAATTTTATCCATCAACCTGTGAACGGGATATAAATGTAAATTTTCAGCATTTACCATTTCAATATTATCAGGCAGAATCCCACCTGCGAGATATACATGGGCATGAATGGCCTGGTGCGTTAA
>JBNJGX010000011.1:0-27276 GCA_051748025.1 Bacteroidota bacterium | reverse complement strand
AGGAGAATTTATGGCTCCTGGTACAGTTCTTGGTATCAGCAAGCCTTTTTTATCAGTCCCGTATGAATTAATATCAAGCATGGCAGATGGATCAGGAGGATGGTCTGCATTGTTAATAGACATCCCTCCATTATCATGGGGGCCATTGCCAATAACTGAAGAAATAAATTTGTCGTTTATTTTTTCCCAGCTATCCCCGTCCCAAAAATTAAATTTGTCAGTACTTATGTTATAAATGATCAGGCCTATAGCAGGAGAAGGTATATCATTTCTTTCCGCTGTGGTCAATCGTGGTATCAAAATGCCTTTATTTGTGGAAGATACTTCAAGCAAAGCTGAATTATCCGGATCATCAGTGTTGATACCTATATTTTGAGCTTCAACAATATTGACATTCAACAATAAACCTGTTAATGTAAATGTTAATATTATTTTAATCTTTATTCTCATTATTACAGGTTGATTTTTAACCCAAAATTTTGATATAGTTCATTAGACCATTGTACAATGATAAATACATGAAAACTTAAGTTCAGAATATATTATACTTGATAACAAATTTATTTATTTATTTTTTAAACTCCAAATGTTATATCTATATAATCTTAAAATTATTATTGGTTCATTGTTTTACCACTAACTATTACTTATTTTTTCCTAAAAAGCTGCTTAGTAACAGGGGTTTAAAAATAGCCCTAATGAAAGATGAGTTATCAACAATTAAAATGTTTTGGAACTATAGTTGTGGCTATAAAGTCTGCCGAATGCAGCCAAAATTTGCAGTAGAAATAACTTTAAAACGATGGTAGTTTATAAATTTTTATTATTTTCGGGGAAAGAAAAATTGCCCTTATGAACAAGGTCACACGTTATATTATTGGAGTGCTGGGAATTGTTATCCTGGTATTGTTTCTGTGGTATTTTACAAGTATTGTGGGGTATATACTGATAGCTGCAGTTATTGCCATGATCGGGCGCCCACTGGTAAATCGCCTTTTAAAATTACATATAAAATCATTTAGGATGCCGCGGTGGCTTGCGTCATTACTGGTCCTGGCAGGTATGGTTTTTATTCTGGTTGTTTTCTTCAGAATAATAATACCACTTGTTGGTGAGCAAATCAATAAAATAAGCGAAATAGAAGTAAAAACCTTGTCACAAAATTTAGAAGATCCTTACTCCGAAATTGACGATTGGGTCCATTCAATACCGTTGAAGGGAACATCAGAATTTTCATCAAAAGAGTTTATCAGTGAAAAAATTGTCAATTTAATCCGTTTCGACGAAATCTCCGTTTTTTTCAATAAACTTGGAGGTGCAATTGGCAGTGTCTTGATTGGGATTTTTGCTGTTTTGTTTATCAGTTTCTTTTTTATGAAAGAAGACAGGCTTTTTGATAAAGGTGTGTTACTGTTAGTTCCCAAAAATTATGAAGATAAAACAAAAAATGCTTTGAGGAAAATCAGAAAACTTATATCTCGTTATTTTATTGGCTTGCTGGCCCAGGTTTCCGGGATCATTATTCTTGTAACCACCGGGCTAACAATTACAGGCGTAGAATTTTCGCTGGCTTTATTGATTGGTATCATTGCCGGGTTTTTAAATTTAATCCCCTATCTTGGCCCGTGGATAGGCGCGGCCATAGGTGTTGTTTTAGTGATTGCAGGAAATCTTGGAATGGGGTTTTATGATGAAATAATGCCCATGCTGATCTTTGTGTTACTTACATTTGCCGTTACGCAGTTGGTGGATGTTATGGTATTTCAGCCAACAATATTTGGTAATTCAGTAAGGGCACATCCCCTGGAGGTGTTTCTTATTATCCTCATAGCAGGTAAACTTGCCGGTGTACTTGGCATGATGCTGGCTATCCCATCATACACTGTATTACGGGTATTGGCCAAAGAATTTTTCAACCATTATAAAATAGTACGTGGAATCACAAAAAATATGAAAGAGGATTAATATGCGAGTACACAAATTTGGGGGAGCTTCTGTAAAAGATGCTGAATCCATTAAAAACCTTGCTTCCATTTTAAAATCTGAAAGCAGTACTGCAATTGTGGTGATATCTGCAATGGGAAAAACCACAAATTTTCTCGAGGAACTTACTGAAGCGTATTTTACACGTGAACCCGCCCGTGCAGAGGCTATATTCAAAAGCATCAGCGATTTTCACAAAAATATTTACCTTGAGCTCGGTCTGGATAAATACGCAAAAGAAGCAGTTCCATTTAGCGAGGTGCTGGACTGGCTCAGTAATAAGCTACACCAAACGCCATCTTTGAATTATGATTTTGAATATGATCAGATTGTGCATTGTGGTGAGTTAATGTCATCATTGATAGTAAATGCCTGGATGCTATATGAAGACTTAGATGTGCAATGGGTTGATGCCCGTGATATTATCCGTACAGATAATACTTACCGGGCAGCCAACGTCAACTGGGAAACGAGCAAAAAAGCGTATAACAGGCATAAACATCAATATAACAGCAAAATACTGACACAGGGTTTTATCGGCAGTACCCCTGAAGGCATAAGTACAACCCTTGGCCGGGAAGGGTCCGATTACACCGCTTCAATTCTTGCTGTGCTGGCAGGAGCAAGTGATGTTACTATCTGGAAAGATGTACCAGGGGTAATGAATGTTGATCCCAAACAATTTGATTTCAGTGAAAAATTGCCGCTTATATCTTATCAGGAAGCCATTGAGCTGGCATATTACGGCGCAAAAGTTATCCATCCCCGTACCATTAAGCCATTGGAAAACCGGAACATTCCGCTTTTTGTCAAATCTTTTCTCAATCCCGAAGAGAATGGGACTGTGATAAAAGATGTGAAGGGTGAACTTAAACTGGCACCTGTTTATATTATTAAGAAAAACCAGGTTTTGTTGTCAGTTTCACCGCGGGATTTTTCTTTTATCATGGAAAAACACATCAGCCGTATTTTTGACATTTTTGATGTGTATAATGCCCAGGTAAGTATGACACAAAATTCTGCCATCAGTTATTCTGTTTGTATGGATTGTGACAAGCGTAAGTTACCTGACCTTGTTGAACGTTTGAGTGATGATTTTAAGGTGCTGTATAATGATAAACTGCAGTTGATCACGATAAGACATTATACAAAAGAGGCTATAAACAAAATGCTCAAAGGCAAATATGTTATTCTTGAACAACGTTCACGGAAAACATCCCGGTTTTTGGTAGAAAACAAAATGATATCCGGGGGTTAATGTAAAAGACATCATGTAGTGCTTGTTTATAAAGTCGAACATTTTCTTTATTTGAATGGTGGTAACTGATCAGTCAGAAGTCCGAAGGCCGAAGGCCGAAGTAAAGCATACATTTTTAAAGTGATAATTAATTAATATAATATCTTCGGACTTCCGACTTCCGACTTCGGACTTTTAACTTTACAGCCACTATTTATTTTTTGATATTTTGGGACCATAAGCAAGGTCTCCTGCATCGCCCAACCCTGGGACAATGTATGATTTTACGGTAAGTTCATCATCCACACCGGCTGTCCATATGGTACAATTATCTGCAGGCATTACCTTTTTAAGGTTTTCAATGCCTTCCTTTGATGCGATAATGGCAGCAAGGTGAATGTGTGCTGGTTTTCCGAATGATTTCAATGCTTTATAAGCCAGCTCGAAGCTTGAACCGGTGGCCAGCATAGGATCAACTATGATAATATCGCGTTCTGTTAGATCAGGAGAAGTAACATAATCAAGTTTTACTTCAAAAGACAGATCATCATGATATTTCCTGAATCCGGCGACAAAAGCATTATCAGCCTTATCAAAATAGTTGACAAATCCCTGATGGAAGGGAATACCTGCCCTCAATATTGTAGTAAGCACTGGTTCACTGTCCATAACAGGGACACTTGCAACACCCAGGGGCGTTTTTATATTTTCCCGTTTAAATACCATTTCCCGGGATATTTCATATGCCATTATCTCACCTACACGTTCCATGTTGCGGCGAAAGCGCATTCTGTCCTTCTGAATTGTTTCACTGCGTATTTCTGAAACAAACTGATCAAGCAAGCTGCCACGTTCTCCAAGGTTAATAAATTTGATCATAATGCCTTTAGCTTTATCGTTTAATGTTTTGACCAATATCCTGATATTTAGAAAATATCATTTTTGATATTAATATAAAACTGTAAAGATATGCTGAATTCAGAACTAATAATAATTATACAAATGCTTTACAACACAGAATACAAAATGACCTGTCTGTTTAAAAACAAAAATCAGTAAATGAACCTGCCTGCATATTGTTTCCCATTATTGTCTGTAATTAGATAAATATACATCCCCGCAGGTAAATTTAAGTTTATCCTGGCATTTGGCCTGATTTTGTCTTTCAACATTAGTTGTCCGTCCACGGCAAATATTTTCAGATTATATTCTGAACGGTCTGAGGATTTTAGAAAAAAGGCATTGTGTTGAACGATAAGTTCAGGTTGTTGGGTAACTTCCTTGTCAATTGTATTTAACAAGCAATAATCAATGGCACCAGGTACATCTTCAAGATCCCAATCACGCATTGAACCATCCGGACATATCACATAATACCTGGGGGTATAGTATGCATCGTAAAGGGCAGAAACGGAGTCAGTATCCGTGGTTGTCCAGCATTGGTAATCTGTACCGTGATCTGATTCAAATTGATTCATGTCATCGTAATCATAATACTGATTGGGTTCAATGGCCCACAAATACACATCTTCCGTGTTTTGTCCGTAATCGTTGTAAATGTTATTAAGTTCAGGAACAGCTTCTATGCATGAGGGACAACTATGTCCGAAAAAGGCCAGAACAACCGTTTTTCCCTGATCCAGAAGATCTTCATAGAGGTATAAAGTATCCCCGTATTCATCAACAAGGCCAAAATCGGGGCCATATACAGGCCTTTGTGCTGAGAGCTGAAATGAAAGTAGAATACCCGTTATAATTAATAAAAATGCTTTCATGATAACTATTTTATGTATTTACCGGCCGGTAAAAGCTGGGATCATCCACTTTTTTCAACCAAAGAGATCGTATTTTGTTCAAATATAACCAATAATTTGTTTGTTAAAAAATCACAGAAGTCCAAAAATGGTATCACCACCAATGCTTTCGGTTTAGAGATGATTCTCTCTGCCCAACCGGCAATCAGGCTGCGTCGAATCCCTCCTTTATTAAAAGTTGTAAAATTGAAGAAAGGGTTTTCCCTTAACTGAAAAAACACAGGTAATTGAACGTCATGCTGAGGCTACACGAAGTAGAATTCAGCTTCGCTGAATCGTCACAAAATCAACGGATCATTTCAAAGACAACGGGCAAAAAAATTACGGCAATTGCCGGTGATTTTTAGGGGATGGAAATTTTACAAACTAATTTTTTATCTTTACGGCAATGCAAAATGCAATCACCATAAATGATTGGTTGTTATTCCCGGTTTACTTGGTTATCATGTTGATGATTGCCGTAATATACCGGGGAAAATTGCAAAATAAACAAGACCGCAAATACTTTATGTGGGGTTTATATGCCAGTTTTTTTGGAGGAATAGCCTTTGCATTAATTTATGTATATTATTACAAGGGAGGAGATACCGTAAATTATTGGCATTCTGCTAATTGCTTAATTAATTTGGCTGGTGATGATTTTCAGGCCTTTTGGAAAATAATGTGGGGAAACATGAACCCAAAATATCTTTCAGCCTTTACACAAGATACTGGCTATCCACTTTACCGTCATGATCCAAATTCTTTTTCAACAGTCCGTTATCTGGTGCCTTTTGTATTTATGGGAGCTAAAAAATTTTTAATCTCTACTTTGGTGCTAAATTTTTTATTGTATTTTATTTTATTTCGGTTTTACCGTTTTATCCGTGGACTATATCCCCAACAACAGAAGATAACAGCCATCGCCTTTTTGTTTATTCCTTCTGTGGTATTTTGGAGTTCCGGCCTTTTTAAGGATTCTCTCACCTTCAGCTTTGCTTTATTGAGCATAATAAGTATATACCATTTAATTATTAAACCTGAAAAGCGGATACGGTATTTTTTTTACTTGCTTTTCGCCGCTTATATCTTACTTAATGTAAAACCATATATATTTTATGCTGTATTGGCTGCAGCGCTTATATGGTTCATGATAGAACAAAGCAAACGCATAAAAAGTGGTTTTTTAAAGTTTTTATTAATGCCCATTATAGTCGTAATTATCTTCGGAGGGGGTCTTTTTGCTTTTTCTCAATTGGGGAATCTTGTTGGTGGTTATTACAGCGATATGGATGTAATGGCTGAACGGGCATCAGTGATTCAGGAAGATTTGAGCCGTGAGTATTACGGAGAAAATACATTTGATATCGGGGATTGGGAGCCAACCATAGGAGGTATGCTTAGTAAATTTCCACAAGCAGTGATAGCAGGATTATACAGACCCTTTATTTGGGATGGGACAACTATTTTTATGATACTGTCAGGTTTGGAAAACCTTATTCTCCTTTTACTTAGTTTATATATTTTATTGAGAATCGGACCCATACGCTTTTTTCGTCACCTGTCAAAAGATCCGTTTTTGTCCTTTTGCTTTATTTTTGCTGTAATAATGTCTTTTTTTATAGGCCTTGCCACTGCTAATTTCGGTGCATTGGTAAGATATAGGATCCCCCTGCTCCCATTTTTCATATTTGCGTTGCTTACAATCTATTTTAAATACAGAAAACATAAAAAAGCCAAGAATCTGTAACCCTTATCCAAACCGATTTGAAATAAACTTTTATTTTACCTTTTGAATATTAAAGGCATTGCAACATGGTTTTCTATAATTTCTTCACCGTCATACACAATTTCACCGTTCACCATGGTTTTGTTGATGCTGTGGCGAAAAGTCTGCTCTTCAAATGGTGACCATTTGCATTTATAACGCAGGTTATCTTTTGTTACCTTGTGAGATTTCATGGGGTTGACCAGTACAAGGTCAGCGTAGTACCCTTCCCGGATAAAGCCCCGTTTTTCGACTTGATATCGTGTGGCCGGATTATGGGCCATTTTTTCCACAATGTCAGTTAAACTGATGATGCCCTGTGTGCTGAGTTCCAACATTGTGAGCAAACTGTGCTGTACCATTGGCCCTCCTGAAGGTGCTTTTGTATAAGGGTTCAGTTTTTCCTGTAAAAGATGTGGTGCATGGTCGGTAGAAATAATATCAAGCCGTTTTGTGATCAGTCCCCCGTACAGTGCATTGCGATCTTCCTGTGTTTTTATCGCGGGATTCCATTTGATGTGGGTACCCTGTTTGGCATAATCGGCATCACTGAACCATAAATGATGCACACAGGCTTCAGCGGTGATTTTTTTATTATCAACAGGGGCAGGCTCAAACAATTCAAGTTCTTTTTTTGTGCTCAGGTGTAAAACATGCAGGTTGGCATTATGCTTTTCAGCAAGTTCAACGGCTTGTGATGATGATGCATAGCAAGCTTCTGCTGACCTGATAACGGGGTGGTATTTTACCGGTATTTCGTCACCGTATTTATCGGTAAACATTTTTAGGTTAGCAAGAATAATATCATCATCTTCACAGTGTGTAACAATAAGGACAGGTGATGCCTTAAAAATTCGCTCAAGCAGGTTTTTGTTTTTGATCAGCAAATTGCCCGTGGAAGCACCCATAAAAACTTTGACACCGGCTACCTGAGCTGGATCAAGTAATTCTATATCCCGGATATTACCGGGGGTTGCTCCAAGATAAAAGGCGTAATTAATGAGGGAGTCTTTTGCTGCAATCTTTTGTTTTTCGATCAACTGCTCCATGGTAGTGGTAGCCGGATTGGTGTTGGGCATTTCCATATATGATGTAATGCCTCCGGCTGCCGCAGCCCTGCTTTCGCTCGCAATATCCGCCTTATGTTCCATCCCCGGCTGCCTGAAATGAACATGACTGTCGATTATTCCCGGCATAAGATACTTGTCGGTAGCATCTATTGTAACATCAGCCTGAATTTCCGAATTCCCGGGTAATATTTTCCGGATTCGATTGCCGGCAATCAAAACAGAAGCCTGCTCTAATTCCCCTTCGTTAATCATTGTTGCATTATAAATACATGTTGTCATCAGCAGCAGGATATTTCATAATATTAAAATTTTTGTTTTTTGCGTTTTGTGCCTTTAACACTGAAGCCAAACCGCCCTTGTTTTTTGGCAACGGTATAATATTTACCATGCATGAAACTGATCATTTCTGCGGCAGCGATATTGAATTCTCCTGATTCTTTATCAACATAATGTTTATCACCATGCACGGCAACAATTTCTGCCAGAAACATGTCATGAGAGCCCAGTTCGGTTATACTCTGAACTTTACATTCAATGTTCAATGGTGATTCATCAATCATGGGCGCGTCCACCTTTTTTGCAGGAACGGCAGACAATTTCATTTCTTTAAATTTATCATAATCCCGCCCTGAGCGAACGCCACACCAGTCGGTTGCATAGGTAAGCTCTTTATTGGTAAGGTTAATGACAAAGCAACCTGCATCTTTTATCAGGTTGTATGAATGTCTGTTTTTACGGACAGAAATGTAACACATGGGGGGATCGGAATTTACAATACCTGTCCATGCAATGGTAATTATGTTGTATTCAGCCTGAGTTTTTCCGCAGCTCACCATCACAGCGGGCAAAGGATACAACATGGTGCCGGGTTTCCAGGAAATTCGTTCTTTCATGCTTGTAATTTTTCCGGTCAAATATAAGGAAATTATTGTGGCCAGAATAATTCAGCCCCGTTTTAGGGATTAGTCAAATCTGAAATAGTCGCATAGGGGCTAAAAGGCAATTAAATTGTAATAATAAGCATCAAATCACAAATGATTTATAATATTCATACAATTATCCCTAAGTTTTTCCCTTTTTATCTGCTTAAGGATAACAATTATTAATCTGAGCTGATACAACAAAAATTGATTAATTTTGAAGCAAAAGAATTTGTATAGTCATGATAGATTTTGAAGCATTGAACAAAGCATATAACAGCGACGGATTTTATTCGCTGCAACTTGAAGTCGGTGACAAATGCTATCAGGGATGTGTCTATTGTTACATGAATGCGGTTGAGGTAACAAAAAACCAACTGACTGAAGAAAAGATCTCAGAGGTTTTAGATGATTCTAAATCGCTGGGTATTTCTGCTATAGAATGGCTTGGCGGGGAACCGTTAATAAGGCCGGGAATTTTCGGTTTTATGGAAAAAGCACAGAAACTTGGTTTCAGAAACAATATGTGGACAGGTGGTTTGCCGTTCGCTGACAAAGATACAACAAAAAGAACCGCTGATTTGTGCCGTCATGGCTTGATATCTGTGCATCTGTCAACCATAACCCCTGGATTATACAAAAAAATGCACCCCGGACACAGTACAAATGATATGAAAACCATTTTAGATGGTATAGAACATTTACTGGCACTGGGATACCCCCCTGAGCAACTGCTTAATTCAGTAACTTTTACCGGCCTTCAGTCAGCAGAAGACCTGATAAAAACAATGGAATATTTTTACCGGCAATATGGCATTCAGACTTCCATAAATGTCTATCATACATATTTGAGACCGGGATATTCTTACAATGAATTGGAAAAGTTCATCCCGGACAGAAAAGAAGTTGCCACTGTGTATAATTGGTATAAAAAACTGATTGGCGTTAATGACCTGCCGATGAATTGCGTGAATAAACAGTATTGTTCAGCAACCTTGTCTGTGTTAAACAATGGATATGTCACCCCATGTGCCACCATCAGAGAAGAAAATGACAAACTCAATATCAAAAGTAATGGATTCAGGCATATTGTCGAAACATACCGGGATTATTTGAATTTTAAATATTTTAAAGATAAAAATAATTTGCCTGAAAATTGTCAGAAATGTTCCATGAATGATGAGTGTTTTGGATGCCGTTCAAGGTCATATGCTTCCGGTAATGGTATTTACGGAAAAGACCCGCGGTGTTTTCGATTTAGAAAAGCCTGAGCCCTTATATCAATTAAAGCTTATCCGGAGTGAGACATTTACGCTGAAACAATGTTTTACTCAATGAGAAATTGTATCTTCACGCAATGAAATTATCAGATAAATTGCGAGAGGATTATCAGCAGAGAAAAACAATGCAGGAGGCATGATATGGTGAAATACCTGAAAATAAACATAAAACCCGGAATCCTGACGTTTGTAGTTATGGTTCTTTTTATGCATTCAGCCCAGGCACAAAGTTTCCGGGATAGTATTAACAAGGCAGAAGAGAAAATGGAACGCCTGAAGATAAGTATGGATTCAATGACCTCTGTGTTGGAGACATTGAGGTTAAGGTATATTCAGGATGAAATACAATCTGCCGGTTATCCTGACGGCGCAACTGATGAAGAAATAACCACCCATCCCGGGCTGGCGATATCATACAACGAAACGCATGAATTGGCTAACTGGGTAGCACACATGATTTTACCTCAAATAGAAGAAGGAAATTTAGGGCGCCCCAATGATTTCAGGCCTGATACCACCATCTCAACAGGCACTGCCGTTAAAAAGGATTATTTCCTGAAATATTTGCAGGAAGACAGCACTTATGAAAATGATGGTTTTGGTTTTGACCGCGGCCACCTGGCACCGTCTGCTGATTACCGCTGGTCTAAGACAGCCATGTCAGCCACTTATTATTATTCGAACATAACACCACAAAGGCCGGATTTCAACAGGGGTGGCTGGGCAAAACTGGAAAATTTCCTGCGTGATTACGTCATACAAAATGAAACCCCCGTTGTTGTTTACACAGGGCCTGTTTTATCAGATGATTTGCCTGTAATAGAGCGTAGTGTTAACAAGCTCAGCATACCGGAATATCATTACAAAATAGCATGGGACAAAGAAAATCAAAGATCAATTGCCTTTGTCATATCCAATGACAGGTTGGATAAGCCCATCGAAACATATGCTGTAACAGTGGACAGTGTTGAAAGACTTACCGGTTTGGATTTTTTCCCTGAATTAAGCGATGAAACACAATCAACACTGGAAAGCGATGTTAACCCTGAATCCTGGTTTTCGGGGGAATCTCAAAATGATAAACTCCCCCTGGAAAAATCAGACATGCCGGACGGGGCATTTAACACAATTAATGCAAGGGCTTTCATGGGTGCTAATAAAAAAGCCACCGTTTGTGGTACTGTTGTTTCCACACATAAATCAGATAAAGGCAATACTTTTATCAACCTTGACAAATCCTTTCCTGAACAGATCTTTACTGTTACCATCTGGGAGCAGTATCAAAACAATTTTCCGTATGAACCCCATATCTTCCTTGAGAATAAAAGAATCTGCGTAACAGGCAAAGTGCAGGAATTTGGTGAAACACCGTCAATTTCCCTTGAAAATGAAAACAACCTGGAAATCCTGGAATAACAATAATTGTACACAGTGAAAATATGGATACATAGTCAGAGACTATTAACCCCGGTCAAGCCCCGAGATATTATCCAGAAAACCCGCCAGTTTTTTTACCTGGTTTTTGACAGAATACTTGTCAATACTTCCGGTTCTGATTTGGTTTTTACCTTGCTTAAATAATTCAAAGCGGTTTAAAATAAATTTCCTGAGGCAGGCTTCATCATCATACCCGCAGGTTGTGCCCGCTTTGGTTTCAGCAATAATCTTTGCCACATCACTATCAGCAGGACCAAGACAAAGAATGGGTTTTTGTGCCCTGAGGTTTTCAAACAATTTTCCGGGAATCCTGCCTTTGGCGTTTCTTGCAATATTTAGGGGCAATAAAAGCATTTGTGCCTTTAATGTCATATCAAGGGCATCAGGCCGGGGAATGTTTCCCGGGGCTTCATAATTCTCTTTGAGTCCGGCATCATTGATCATGGCTTCAATGGCATAATCAACAGTGCCTGCAAATTTTATTCTCAGTAACCGGCCAAAATCCGGGTTTTCTTTTTTCAATTTTCCCATTAAACGTATCAATGTGTCGGGACGCCTGTCATACCCAAGCTGTCCGGCATGTATGATGCTAAAAGTATCATCAGGTGGCGGCAGGGTTTCGGGAAAATCATCATCATCATACCCCCAGAAAAGCGGATCAACATTTTCAGCGCCGATAGATTCCAGGTCTTTTGCCCATGTCGGGCTGGCTATGGTAATTTTTGCAGCGGTACGGAAAGTTTCCTGTTCTAATTTGCGGTGTTTTTTATCTGCCCGTTTACCAATTTTCAACATACTGTAATAATCCACTTGTGTCCATGGGTCCTGAAAATCTGCAAGCCACGGAATACTGGTAGCCTGCGATAACCTGCACCCGATTACAGTATTGGTATGTGGCGGCCCGTCTGTAAGGATGGCATCTACCGGATTATCTTTGATGTATTTTTTTAAAAACCGCACTGATGGCTTTATCCATAAAGCGCGCGCATCGGGAATAAACAGATTGCCACGCAACCATATTGCCAACTTATCAATCAATCCACGCTTTTTATCACGCACATACACCGGATTGGCCGAATCGGTTTTTTTTCTGCCCGATAATTTTTTAAAAAGGTTGAATGGTTCAACAATTGGCTTTTTCAATATGGTGATACCTTCAGGAATATCCTTAAAATTGCTTTCATCAAAATACGGATACGCTGCATTCCTGGGGGCATACACCACCGGTTCCCAGCCATAATCCCTGAGGTATTTGGCAAATTTCAGACACCTGTGTACGCCAATACCTCCTGATGGCGGCCAGTAATATGATATAATGAGGACTTTTTTATTTTTCATCTTCCGCATTTTCAGGGTTTTCTTCAAACAAAATCCATTCTGTTTCCTGTGTCCAGTTTTCGCGCAACTCAATATCTTCAGATTTATACCATACCGGTTCTGGTTGGCGTTTTTTATCAAAATCGCCGGTATCCCATTTCTGGTTAAAATTCAGGTCTTTCACAAGGCGAATACCATAAGTACCCGGCTGCAGGTGAATTAGTTCAATCGTGCCACTTTCATCCGGGACAGCCCTTCTTACCCGTTCGTCATTTTTGAGCAAGTCACAAAACCAGCCGGGACCTGTCCCGGGGATGGTTAATTTCAAAGCGGAAAAATCGCCTTCTTCGTTTACTGTCATGTCATATCCGGTGCTGTCATTATACCTGTAAAGTACATCCTCAACGGCAGCAGAATCCACAATCAATTCATAAGCTTCGCCCTGCCGGAAATTTGCGTTTATTAAAAAACTGCGTTTGTCTGCCTCTTCAATTTTGAAATCAACCGTGTCTTTAACGCTGTCATTCACATGATGAAACAACCGGATGTTGTCCGGGTGTACCTTCTCAATCACTGAATTGACGGTAATGGTTGGTAATTCCCAGAAATTAAGTTTATTCCCCTTAATATTGGCAGATAATGCCATTTCTTCCTCCTCAAATGCAGTTTTACTTCGCAGTATCAGACTGTCGGTTTCCCACCCCACACTGTCAATGCCGCTGTAATAATCCAGCATAAGCTGAATGCTGTCTTTCCGGCAAATGCTGGTATCGGTAAGCCAAAAAACCAGGCTGTCATTGTTCCCGGAGAATTCTGTAACCACATGTGTACTGTCAAAATCAGGAGAATACCAGTTAATGGCAGAATCCTGCGGCCGCTTAAAAATAAGCTTTATCTGATTTGATTGTGGCCTTTCTGTGGTTTCAGCAAATTGTAAGTATTGAGCCTGTTCAAATAAACGCAGTGTAAGGTCATCAGGAACATAATTGTAGCCCGTAATGCTGTCTGTACTGTCTTTTACAGGCTTTACGTCAGGGACAACCAGGCTGTCAAGGAAAGCAATTTTTTCATTGGGCTGGTCAAAAGTGAAGGAATAATTGGCATCATCAAGGGCATAAATTTTATATTCACCCGGGGCCAGGTAAAAAAATCTGAACGCTCCTTGTTCATTTGTTTTTGTGAGATAATCAGGGACATGTTTTTTAAACATAGAGTCTGCCGGATTTTTATAAAGCATCACAAAGATATCCGGCAACGGCTCTTCCGTAAATGCATCTTTCACTGTACCCCCCATCCTTAGCGAGTCAATTTCATCGCCTGTTGAGAAAGCATAAACAAGGGAAGATTTTGTGTTTCTTTCCGTAATATCTGAAATGGCATCAAGAAATGTGAAACTGTATGTTGTATTGGGTTGTGGTTCTTCAGGCAGTATGACACGGATACCTTTGCCCCTTATCTTAACTTCCGGTTTTTCTGAAAAGGGTGGTGATACAATCAGGTTTTGCTGTATGTTATTGAGTTGAATGTATTCATTAAAACTGATATCAAAATGGCCCGCATCAAAATTTACGGAACCACTCTCAGGCTCAGCCTCTATTATCTGCGGACTTTCCGTATCTCTGGGTCCGCCACTGGGGCTGCCTTGTTTTGCACAGGAAAACAACAACAAAATACTAAAAATCAAAAGAAAGTAACATATTTTTATGCGCATGTTGGCAAACAATTTGTGCAAATTTACGAAGAATCAGTTTGATAAGCTTTTAAAACAGTAAAAATTGTAACTAATCAGTAAAAATTGGTTAATAACGGTTATTTACAGAAAGCTTTATGACTGATTAGTAACCATAATTTTAGTTATTATTCTGTTCATACATTATTCACCCTAGTGCATCAATCATATTTCTGTAATTCACCAGTTTAAACCCCTCCTTTTCATACTCTTCATTACCGTCATACACGACCATCTTTTTCACTGTGTTGGGATGGATGACATTTTCCAACCAATCCAGTTTTTTTCTGAAATTATTGTTGTATGTCTGAGCAGATTTGATTTCTATAAATATAAAATCTAATCCCGATTTATGAATCAAATCAACTTCGTTTTTATGATTGTCCCTGTAAAAAAATGCATTCATATCCAATCCATGATTATGACGGTATTTCAAATACTCATTGATTACCATATTTTCAAATATAGAACCACGCAGCGGATGTGATTCTAACTGTTTAGAATTCTCTATATCAAGTAAATATGAAACTAAACCAACATCATAAAAATACATTTTGGGTGATTTTATCAATCTCTTATTTATATTGGATAAATACGGAGGCAAAAAATAAACGATATAAGAAGCTTCCAATACGCTCATCCATGACTTTATTATTTTTCCCGAAACACCTATTTCATTGGCAATTTGTTCATAATTAACCAATTGTCCCGCACGGCCTGCACACAATTTTACAAATAATCTGAATAACCGGAGGTCTTTAATATTTACAAGTTGCCGGACATCTTTTTCAATGTATGTTTTATAATAATTTGAATATGCTTTGGAGGGATTCAGATTTCTTGCATGAATAGCAGGAAAAAAGCCTTTATACATCAATTCATTTGTCTCATTGCTTTTGTTAAATGCGTTTAATTCCTTAATACTAAAAGGATTTAAATTCAGTATTGCTGCTCTGCCTGCAAGCGACTGGCTTACTTTTTCCATGAGTAAAAAATTATTACTGCCAGTTAAAATAAACATGCCCGGATTTTGCTTTTCATCAACAATTCCCTGCAGGTAGGATGCGATATCCGGGGCTCTCTGAAATTCATCTATTATTGCTCCTTTATCTTTGATTTTATTAATCAATAAACGCGGGTCATTTAATGCTACATCCAATACATCAGGATTTTCAAAATTATAGTATGGCTTATCACTAATATATTTTACTAATGTTGTTTTTCCTGTTTGCCTTGCTCCAGTGAGCACAACAACGGGATAACCCTTTAATGATTCATTGATTTCTGCTTCTATTTCACGTTTTACTATCATGTTGTACAATTTTGAACTTGAACTTCCAATTTGTACAAATATAATCTTTTGTTTTGAATCCAAAAAATTTTGTATGGTTAGGGTGGATAACAACCAAAATATAGTAATCTGGAATAAACCATCGTCAATTAAAATTGATCCCTGTGGCTTGGAATCCAATAAAAGTCCTTTTCATAAAACCATGCATTTGTCATTAAATCAAGGACAAAATAATGTGTGCAATTTAATTCAAACGGGAAGAAATGAAAATCCAATTGATGTCAGTAATTTGAAACCAAGAATTTATATATAATTAAAAAAGTTTAACGAAACTGTTTCCAAAGAAAAATTTATTATTTCTTAATTTCAGGTTAAATAATGGCATCCTGTCAATTGCGATTGATATGTTTACTATTTTTGTTTATGAGACTGTAAAACATGAACAAGGATATCACATACATGCACAGATGCTTAGAACTTGCTAAACTTGGGTTTGGACGGGTAAGTCCCAATCCTGTGGTGGGTTCTGTAATTGTATCAGATAACCGTATCACCGGGGAAGGGTATCATCACAAAATCGGGGAAGCTCACGCCGAAGTCAACGCCATTGCATCGGTAACGGATAAATCGCTGCTGAAAAAATCCACGATTTACATCAACCTGGAACCATGTGTACATTACGGTCGCACTCCGCCTTGTACTGACCTTATTCTGGATTCGGAGATTCCCAGGGTAGTCATTGCGATGACAGACCCCAATCCGAAAACCTGTGGTAAAGGCATTGAAAAATTAAAAGCGCATGGGGTTGATGTACAAACAGGGGTGCTTAAAAAAGAAGCGTTGTGGTTAAACAGGCGTTTTGTGACTTATTTTACAAAAAACAGGCCTTACATTATTCTGAAATGGGCAGAAACAAAAGATGGTTTTATTGACGTAAACCGCTGTAAAAACCAGGCAAACAATCCAACCTGGATTACAAACAGTTATGGTAAAATGCTGGTACACAAATGGCGCACCGAAGAAGATGCTTTTATGGTTGGTACGCATACCGCTGTTATGGATAATCCCCAACTGACAGTCAGGGAATGGACAGGACGTAATCCCTTGCGGGTAAGTGTGGATTTTGATGATACATTCCCCGAAGACCTGAAAATTCTTGATGGAACTGCACCCGGCCTTATTTTTACAGGAAAAACGAATGCTGCTTCACATCAGAATGTAAAAAAAATCAAGATTCAAAACCGCATTGACAACCTTGATGAAATACTTGAGCATTTGTACAAACAAAAAATACAGTCAATAGTCGTTGAAGGCGGAGCCAGATTATTGAATTCATTCATTTCAAAAGGACTGTGGGATGAAGCCAGGATTTTTACCGGAGATTTTACGTTCAAAGATGGGGTAAAAGCACCGGAGATAAAAGGGGAACCTGTATATCACGAGCCATTCAGCAACCATGAATTAAAAATTCTGACACCATGCATCTGAGAAACACTTATACAAACCTTCACCCGGGCATCAGACTGCTGATAATATTTACAGTGGTGTTTATCGGTTTGTTTTTTTCCCAGGTATTCTCAGGTGTCATCATCTTACTAAGCACCTCATCTGATATGGCAGTGAATATGTATTGCCTTGAAAACATCAATGTCAATATTCTGAAAGTGGTGCAATCCATAAACACCATATTTTCATTTTTGATTCCCGCCTATATAATTGCCTTTATATCACATCCTGACCCTTCTTATCATCTGCGGATATCAAAGAAAATAAGCAGCAGGAATACCATTATGACAATTGTCCTGATGATTTCCGGCATTGCTTTTATCAACCTGCTGGCACAATGGAATTCTTCTCTCAGCCTGCCGGAATCAATGGAGGCCGTTGAAAATATCATGAAAAATATGGAAGAATCCGCTCAACGCTTGCAAGAGCGTATTCTTGATGTGAATAATGCCGTCGGCTTGTTCATTAACCTGATTGTGATAGCAATAATCCCGGCCATCAGTGAAGAAGTGTTATTCAGGGGCATTATTCAACGCACGCTCCGCCAATGGACACAAAATATCCATGTTGCCATCATCATTACAGGATTCCTGTTCAGTTTTGTACATTTTCAGTTTTATGGTTTTATCCCGCGTATGTTTTTGGGTGTGATTTTTGGCTATTTGCTGTACTGGACCGGAAATTTATGGGTTCCCATTCTTGCACATTTTGTTAACAATGCCATCGCAACAATCTGGTACTATTTTTATTTCAGAAATGAAAAAACGGTGCCCGACCCTGATGAATTTGGTGCCAGTGGTGATAGTGCTTTCCTTTATATTTCCACAGTCATGTTTATAGCCATTGTGTATTTTTATTTTTACCGGCGGAGGAAAACCTCTGATAAAAGGAAAGAATAAAACTTGTTTGGGTATGTAGATTTTGCGAGCTGGCGATGGGGCGCGTTGACAAAGCGTTTGCTTACCATTGTTTCTGTATCTTCTGTTTTTACAAAATAGGCGACTGAATCGAGAGCGCTCACATTAATTTTGAATGTATATATCAAATTATCGTTAAATTTATTATTTTCCTGTTGCCTTTTGTTATTAGTGAGACAAAGTATGTGCCGGGGGGTAAATCATTGATGTTGCAGGGGACCTGATATTTTTCCCCTGCTTTAACCTTTCCCTGATAAATAACGGCAACCTTCTGCCCCATGCTGTTAAAAATTTCCAAACTTGCTTTACCGCTGCTTTCAGGGACGAATTCAAATATTGCAGTATTACTTGCAGGGTTGGGATGAACTGAGAAGCGGGATTCATCCGTTTCAATATTTTCTATGTCTGATGATGTTACGACAATTTCCTTGCACCATGTGTCTGTGGAACAAGAGTCCCCTGCAGTAAGGCATACGTTATACAAACCTTCCTGAGAATATGTATGAACCGGATTTGCAATCAGGGAGCTGTCACCATCTCCAAAATCCCAATGCCAGTAACTATCAACATACTGCGATATATCTGTAAATTGTACTGTCAGCGCAGAATCTTCGTACATGAATGCCGCATGTGGTGAAAAATCAGGCACAGTGTGGTAAGGGGTTTCAAACAATACCCTTTCGGCAATGGGGATACTGTCTCCTTCTGCGCAGGTGTTATATAGCGCTGTCCCCCAATGCCCCACTCCCGGTATTTCAGCGTATTGCCATTTTAGCGTTGTCCCCCTGTTTATGGCATTGGTATCGGAGAAATTATAAAAGGCTATGGCCCGCTCATACCGGTCATCACCGCCCTGCCCCGGACAAAAACCCTGAAAATCTGCTGTATCATTCGTTCCTATCAATACGGCATAGTTCTCATTGTAATATTGTTTGATATGGGAGTTACAAATTAATTGGTCAACATTGATATAAGTCCAAGCAGGTAAACTGTCAGGGCAATAAATGATACCTTCTTTCCAAGCCAAACCACATCTGTAAGTACTCCAAATCATTTCCGTACCATTAAAAGTATCGGTACATAACGTGTAATTTGCTGCACTTACTGAAACAGCCATTCGAATGGGAATGGAATCGTGATTGAATTGTCGTATGAGCATATACCTGCTTACAAACTGTCCTCCCTGTGAAAAACCCGTAAGATAAACGGGAATGCTGTCCCGGGTCTCCCTTTCTAACAAATGCATGTATATTTGTTTAAAGATTTCCGTTGTATATATCAGGAAATCACAATTTGAAGTAGTATCTTTATATGAATTAGTAACATAAGCCCAACCTCCTACTCCATTTTGCATTGTAGGAGAAACAATCAATGCATCTCGCCTGTCTGCTGTTTCCTGTAAAATAGAAATACCTTCAGCACCCGAACCGCCGGAGCCGTGCACATACCATAATATTGCACTAGTATTATTATTGTATCCTGATGGTTTATATAAATCGAAATGATAAGCACCTCCCATATAAACAGAATTTTCAGGTGTTTCAACAATTATTGAATCAGTAGAAGTTCCAACAGGAATAACCTGTGCATTAAGTAAATATACAAACACTACAAAACATACTGTTGCAGAAATCTTTTTTATGTAATGTAACACTGACATTATTTAACAATTGATAACTTAATTACTTTATTGTGCTTATCGCTTTTTAAAACAGCAATATACACACCTTCATCCAGGTCTGATGTATTAAACTCTGCTTTATATTCTTTCCCCGCTTCTGCTGTATTATTAAACAAGGTAGCAACTTTTTGCCCGGTACAATTATAAATTTGTAACAAAACATGGCTTTCCTCAGATAAAATAAAACTGAGCATTGTGCTATTTTTAAAAGGGTTGGGGTATGCAGAAAATAATTCAATATCTCTTCTATTATCTTCATTCATCATAGACTTTGGCTGTATTTCTAAACATGGCCCCACACAATCCCCATGTGCAAGATGAGCAGGTACTGCATTTGGACTGATACAAATTGTCTGCGGATTTTCAGGATTTCCCGGAGGGGTATGACAGACAAGTATTTTATTATTATTTTTTCCACAGTTAACATTTACAGCCTCAATAGTTTGAGTAACAGATGAAGTACATCCGTAACGTGTAATGGTTAAACCTACTTCTTTTAACCCTGTACTGCTGAAAATTATTCCTGAAGGGTCTTTTTCGGTTGAAAACTGTGGTGTAGCATCTATGCCAAAATCCCAGTAAAATGATGCGTTATCAGGTGTGTTCCCTGTATAAAAGAAATCGTAAATATCTTCTATACTTTCGCATTGTCTGTTTGCTGTAAAATCAGCTTCAGGGAAAGGATAGTCACGAACAGTATTCAAGGTTGTATTGGTCAATACAGGAAGATTCGTATCAAAATAAATAGCAGCCCTGTTTTTAAGTTCAGTTCCATTGGGCAAATCTGACAAAGGCATTAATTCAAGAATAACGTTGCCCTTACTGCCTTGCGGGTCTGATACACTATCGGGTAATTCAATACCCTGAAAACTAATAACAAGCTCGTTGTCAGGATTTACCTGTAAGCCTGTAATGTTATGACTTGAATGCAGTATGTTCAATGTGGAAATATCAAAATCAGTATCAATTGTATCCCTGATGACAATGTCATGTGCCGGGCCTGTACCTATGTTCTGAAAACGAATATGATAGGTCACACTTTCGTTTCTGGCGATATTTCCATAAGGACCGCAACCTTTTGGAGATACGAGCTTATCATTCGGGTCGCAAGCACAAGCATCATCTTCTTCTGCTACATCTCCAGAAACGTGATAATCATTTCCGCAAATAGCATTGAAATTGGCAGTTGATGAATAACCAGATAGGGATATAGGAAAAGCTACATCCACATTAAAGCATACATCACAAGAATCCCCATTATCATTCAGCACACTGGCATTATCAACATTCCATACAGGGGTGGTTGGGTCGGAAAAATCAACTGTGAGGTCGCCGGAACAGGTATTGGATACTTCTTCTACAAATGTCATATTGGGGTCTAAATCAACCTGAACGTAAGAACCTGGGCCGATAGTTGCTGTGCCGGTGTTTGTAATTGTAAAACAGTACCTGTGTAAATAACCGGGACAGGGCGAAGATAAAGACAAAGGGGACGTACATGGTCCCTGTAAAAAAGGGGAAGAAACAATATTCACATTAGACTCACAAACAGGCGGGTCTTTTAAACCCAAAGCAAAATCATTATCAGAAACGATACCACCCGCTGTTACTGTAAAGTTATAAGATGTGCTATCCTGGCAATCCTGAAAATCGAACAATGCATTTGGAATCTTTGCAGGACTAATGGTATATTGATCAGGTTCAACCTCAAACTTGTACTTCCCTTCACTGTTAGTAAACACATAATAAGGGCCGGGTTCCGCCTTTACCATTTGTCCGTTAAGGATACCATCTGTTCCGGTTTCATAAACACAATTATCGTCATTATCCCTGTATATTCTACCTGAAATAAATCCTTTTTTTCTTAGTTCTTTAAATTTGATAAGCCATCCATCATTTTGTCCTGCACCATAAGAAGAAGTTAAGCCTACGGTAGCATATCCACCATCGGAGGTTGTTTGAACAGATTGGAGCCATTCATTACCGGGTCCGCCCATAGTATGCGTCCAAAGTGTATCGCCATATTCATCTGTCCGTATAAAATATGCATCCCAGGAACCTGACGCATTAGTTTCACCAACTGCCATGTAACCACCATCATTCGTTTCTGTTACTGAATAAGTAAAATTAGCACCAGGGCCAGGATATTTTTTTGTCCATAAAGTATCGCCAAGTTCATTGGTTTTAGCTAAAAAAGCATCTGTCCATGTTCTTCCACATACAATATAACCACCATCCGTGGTAGGTTCAAAAGAATAACCCATTCCCCCAAACAACTGTTTATTCCATTCTTCCTGCCCTAAAGAATCAGTTTTCATAAGAAAAACATTGGGATGAGTTATTCCTGTAATGAGATAACCTTTATCATCAGTTTGCCGAACACAATAGGGCTCTTCCCAACCATTCATGTCGTAATTTTTCTGCCATTCCAGATTTCCCTGGCTATCGGTTTTTATTAACCAAACATCATTATATCTATCTGCAAAACTAAATGACAATGCTGTTATAATATATCCGCCGTCACTTGTTTGCTGCACAGCGTTAGCATAATCCTTACTATTGCCTCCAAAATGTTTTTGCCATTGTAAGTTACCATTTGCATCAGTTTTAACCATATATACATCACTGTCGCTACCTCCAAAACTTCGTGTTTCACCTACAATAATAAATCCACCATCAGATGTGATCTGTAAACTGTTGTTCATAGACCATGAAGTACGATCGTAGTCATCACCTCCAAAGGTATTTGTCCAAAGCGTATCACCATATACATCAGTTCGCACAAGGTAGATATCATTGTTTCCGTGACCAAAGCTTCTTGTAGCACCAGCTATAATATAGCCATTATCCGGCATTTGCCGTACTGTATTAAGGTAATCACTTTGCGCACCTCCATAAGTTTTTGTAAATTGTACGGTAGGCTGTGCTATTAAATTCATAGCAATAAAGAAAATAATAATTAAAAGTGAGAATGATTTTTTCATAATACATTGGTTTTTAATTTACATTTTTTATGTAAATATACAAAATATTTTTTACAATTAAAAAAAAAATTCTGTTGCCCCAGGTTACTCCCCTAAAACATTTCACTCAACAATGAAGGATGTGTTCGTGCGCCTACCAACACCCCGTAATCAACAATTTCTGTAGCGTATGATGCCCAGCCTTTTCTGTAAAATCCTGTCAAAAAGATTTCAAGGTTATTTTGATTGGTAACAATCCAGCAAACATCCGCTTTCAGGTAAAGCAAATCCACAGGTGTGCCCTGAAGGATTTCATTGCCATAAGTACGTGCCGGGATATAATAAGGATTTGGCCCGTCGCTGACAGGATAAAAGATATCCTCACCGTGATTGTTGTCGTCATCACTCAGTCCGGATTTTGCATATACACCCATCAAATCAATACGGTATTTGCCAAAACGGTATTCAGCACGTCCCAGTATTTCAGCAAAGTTTGCCCCCAGGGGATGAGCCAATGCCTGATATGCATGCGTATATGCCTGTGAAACATTGTGGTGTGCATACACAAAAGGCCTTACGGCATTCATTTCAATCTGCAAATAAAGGCCATCCAGGCCAAAAGCATCATGATATTTCAGACCAAGCTGACCGGCATATTTGTTTGCGAACCAGCCATAGTTAAAACTATCATCATCAGGATTGAGACGGTGCTTTATGTCATTTGCCAGTTCACCAACTTTCATATCATCAATCAAAAACTGCCCGTAAAAAAACAGGTTTTCAACCAGGCCAATGCGCAAATTTAATCCCAGCAAGACATTATCACCGCTGCCTATGGAATACTCCACAGGCCGGAAAAAAATGAACGGATTCACATATTGCCATTCATACCCCTTTCGCTCCTGGTTTGTCCATACGATGCTTTCAAATAACCCCACAGATACACGGGGATGTATGTTCCAGTTCAGATAATGCATCAGGGCAAACTTTTTCTTTGCAGGATTAAAATTCTGCTGGTCTGAATTAGTTAGCCATAACCAGTTCATTTGATAATGCAGGTTTTTAAAATCCGCACCCAAACGCGCATAAGGGTATGGAGAGCTGTTACGCGAAACAAAAAGTGACCTGTACCCGTCCCCGATAAATTGTTTGCCAACACCTGCCTCCAGGTTTATTATCCATGGGCTTTGATAATGTACATATGTTTCAGGAAAATAAGCAAGGTTCCAATGCCTGTTGATACGCTTAGACGATAAATAACCCGGCACCAGTTGCCTGTCTTGCATCAGCAGGCGCAAATAATAGGGCTGTACCCCGGAAAATACTTCTGCCCCGGCGTGCAGGGCAAGGGTATGGCCTGACGCATTGTATGCGATGTCAGCATTGAAACCCAGGCTGTTGTTGCTGACAAACTTTTTGTCCTGGAGTAAGCCTGCACTGAGATAAAAAGACGGATAAAAACTGAAATAAAAATCATCCTTATTAAATTTTAGTTGCGAAAATTTACCGCCAAGGCTGTCATCAGGATGTGTATAATTCAGATTTACAGCACTGTGTTCAGTAAGTGGGTTTTGGAGTTTCCTTTTTTCCAGCAACAGGCGATTGCTTTCCGTCAGATGTGTATGCAGCCAGGGTTGAGAAAATCCTGACATCACCAATAATAAAGCCGGAAATAACAAAATAATATGTTTAACATGCCTGTTCATCAAAAATCCCTTATTAATCTGTTTATATTCGTGCGGGTACCTATCCGTACCCAGCACTCATCATCATCACTGTGCCGGTAACTGACACCTGCATATGCCACCCAATGCCAGGCAGGATTGATAACATAGCCCACTTCTGCAGCAGCAAACATAAATTGTTTTTTATCGCCTGCAATAAAATTGCCTACATAATTAAAATCCGCCGGCATCACACTCTCATTGTGTGAATCTCCGTGTTGCATGTAATTTACCTGTAAACTGACCGGTATTTTCCGCCAGCGATATTGTATGATGCCAACAAATTCCATCAGGTTACTGCCTGCCGGATGAGCAACATTCTGGTTATAATGTGTCCATGACATTTCAGGATCAGAACGGGCATAACTGAGGGCACGTATATAATTGTGCTCAGCCCTGGCATGCAGGTTATCAACACCAAAAATATCATATAACCTTGTTCCAATCTGCCATCCAAAGCGATTATAAGGGTTTTTATAACTCAGGTTGGTGCTTTGAATATCATCCAGCATTAACTGGAAATATACATCGGCATTTTTCAGTGAATACAAGGCATCCAGCCCTAACAGTATGTTTTCTTTTCCATCCTGTCCCATCATGGCAGAGCGGACAAACAAAAGGGGATTAAGTTTGTGTGGATTAAAACCGCCGTCCTGTTTATACGACTGAAAAACCACCGCTTCAATTAACCCAAGCCTGAAAGATTCAGAAACCTGATACTCCAGCATATTAATACTGTTGGTTTTTCGCCGGTAATTGCCTTCAAGGCTTTGTTCGGTTTCCCACTGCATCAGGTTGTTAAAATTGGGGTTAAGCCATTGCATGGTGAGGTTGGTAAACCTGAATTTTCCAAGTTCAATGCTGGTCTGAAAAAACAATTGCTGAAATGCAGCATCGGATAAGAACAAGCTGCGGTGGCCTTCTCCCAGAAAGAGATTATCATGTCCCAGCCTGAACTTCAGGTAATCTGTAGCATTAAACTGAACACTGCCAAACGCAGAAGCATAATCCCAGTCATTGTCATTATAAGGTTTCATGCGTGCATATCCCGGCAATACGCCATATTTTTCCGCGTAATCGTTAAGGTAATTCTGAAAACGCCCCTGGTTTTCGTAAAAACTGGTGTGGAAAAATACCTTTTTACTGAAATTACCGGAAATTTCTGCGCCACGGCTGTTGATATACCCGGAATTTTCAGGAGATTTCCACAACTGAAAATTAAAAACAGGATTAAGTGTCAACCAATGGTCATCAGAACATGAATGCAATGCCGGCTTATCGAACAACCAGCTTACAAATCCTGAGTTTTCAGTCTCATCATTATGACACAGCATGTTTTCAATGCTGTCGCGGCTTTGTGCTTTTTTCAGCGCAGTGTATAAAATCCCGGCATCCTGCTCACGGGCAGTTTTTTCCTGTGCCAGGCCTGTCAGGGGCGACTTACTCCTGAAGTTCTGTGCAGACAGGGACACACTCAATAATACTGATATCAGACAAAGCCATAATTTCATGCCGCAAAAGATACGAAAAAAAGTGGAAAAAAATTATCACTGGTATATAATCCCTACAAAAGATTTTGTTTTCCGCTTTGCTGCAATATTTTAAAAATATTTCAACAAAAGTTTTTGTAAATAAAAAATATTTTATACTTTTGCACTCCAATCATTCGAAGCATTATTAAATTAATTTAAAAAATGTACGCAATTGTAGAAATATCAGGACAACAATTCAAAGTTGAAAACGACACTAAAGTGTTTGTCCATCGGCTGGATGCAGAAGAAGGCAAAGAAATGGAATTTGACAAAGTGCTGCTTGTTGAAAACGATGGAAAATACAAAGTCGGAAAGCCCCATGTAAAAGATGCCTTGGTTAAGGCTAAAGTATTATCCCACTTGAAAGGCAATAAAGTATTGGTATTCAAAAAGAAAAGAAGAAAGGGATATCAAAAATTAAACGGGCATCGTCAGCAATTCACAGAATTGCAAATCAAAGATATTGTTGCATAGTAAAATTTTTGTCATATGGCACATAAAAAAGGAATGGGTAGCTCAAGAAACGGGCGTGACTCAGAAAGCAAACGACTTGGAATAAAATTATTTGGTGGAGAATATGCCATCGCCGGAAATATTATCGTTCGCCAACGCGGAACAAAACATTATCCCGGTAAAAATGTGAAAAAAGGAAAAGACGACACACTATATGCCATCGCTGATGGATTGGTAACATTTCAGAAGAAACGCAATGACCGCTCTTTTGTGTCTGTCCTGCCTGTTGAAAAAGAAGTCGAAAAAGAAACAAAATAGTTTTTAAAAAACATTTGAAAAATCTCCTGTGTTGTCAAAAAACAGCTCAGGAGTTTTTTTTATGCTTTCATCTGTACCTCACAAAGGCAAATCAACCATCAGTAAAGATTTTTCTTTATTAACCCACAGATTGCTTCTATTTTTGTAATTTCATGCCCCAAAGTTGAACAATAAATTTGTGATTTGACGGTGCTTTTACAACCATTAATTCACACGTAAAATATTAAATTATGCTGAACATCAACACAATAAGAGAAAACAGTGATTCTGTCATTGAAAGGTTAAAAGTCAGAAATTTTGATGCTGAATCACTTATTAAGGAATTGCTTGATACAGACAACCAGCGTAAAAAAGTAC
>JBNJGX010000010.1:0-27326 GCA_051748025.1 Bacteroidota bacterium | reverse complement strand
ACATAAAGTAGATTTTACAAGTGGCAGGAGCAACCTGATATTACACTGTGATGTTTTGCGTGGCAACCAGTCAGATACCAAGCTGTTTGCACCGGCGCTCGATTCGATAATAGAAAGTTATGGAATCATCCCGCGTGATTGTGCTACAGATGGAGGCTATGCATCATTGGCTAATCAGTCACATGCAGCGGAAAGGGGTGTGACAAACATTGTGTTCAACAAAATAGTTGGCAGTCTGCAGAATATATCAAGCAGCAAGAATATGGAAACCAGGCTGAAAAAATGGCGTAGTGGTGCTGAAGCTATAATATCAAACATTAAACGAGGATTTAATTTAGTCCGTTGTGCATGGAAGGGCTGGCAACACTTTGTATCGAAAGTACTATGGAGCGTAATTGCATACAATATCAGGGTAATGACTGCCCATATAGTGCAACAGGTATAGCAAGATAAACTCTAATAAACCATATGCAATTGTGTATGGTAAGGGATAACTATGCTCAATAAACTGAATAAGAGTGCAATATGAGGATAAAAGCAATAAAATGTCACAAAAATGATTTAACAAGAGTAATTATCTTGAATGATTCTAAATTATTAACTAAAATAAAATTATTGAGGAGAATAAATTGAAAAATCTCCGACTAAATGGACAAACACTATTTAGATGTAATTGTGTTATGGCTAGTATTTGTTAAATTTGCAGTGTAAAAACAGAACAGGATGCGCATTGATATTATCACAGTATTACCGGAATTGCTTGAGAGTCCGCTGGGGCATTCCATAATTAAACGGGCGCAGGATAAGTCGCTGGTTGATATTCATCTGCATGACCTGCGTGAATTCGGCAAGGGTAAACACAGGCAGGTGGATGATTATGCTTATGGCAATGATGCAGGTATGGTGATGATGATTGAGCCGGTTGATAAATGTATTTCTGCATTAAAAAAGCAACGACATTATGATGAAGTGATTTATACATCACCGGACGGGGAACTTTTTGATCAACCCATGGCCAATCATTTATCGCTCAGTAAAAACCTGATCATCCTTTGCGGACACTATAAAGGGATTGATCACCGTATTCGTGAACATATCATTACGAAAGAGATCAGCATCGGAAATTATGTGCTTACAGGGGGCGAACTGCCGGCTGCCGTGATGGTTGACAGTATTGTCAGGTTGATACCAGGGGTGTTATCAGACGAAACATCTGCATTGAGTGATTCGTTTCAGGACAGGTTGTTATCAGCCCCTGTATATACACGGCCGGCAGACTACAAAGGCTGGCGTGTTCCGGACATTTTGACCAGCGGCAACTTTAAACTGATAGATGCATGGAAAGAAAAACAAGCCCGGGAACGAACCAGGAAATTGCGGCCGGATTTATTAAAAGACAAGGATACGGATGCGTAAAATAAGTTTATTGCAGGCAGAAAATATCAGCAAGCGCTTTGGTGAATTGTTGCTTTTCGATGATATTTCATTAAACATATCCGAAGGGGATAAAATAGCACTGATTGCCAAAAATGGTGCAGGAAAATCAACCATTTTGAAAATACTGGCAGGTGAGGAAGTCCCCGATGACGGGAAAGTAACCAGGCAAAGGAACCTGCGTGCCGGTTATTTACCACAGGAAATCATGCTGGATGAAAATAAATCTGTAATGGATGCTGTTTTCAGCCTGGATTCCCCTATGATGAACGCTGTCCGTGAATACCAGGAATGCCTGATGCATAATGATAATGAAAAGCTTCAGGCATGCATCAATAAAATGGATAGCCTGAATGCCTGGGATACCGAATTGCGTGTAAAACAAGTGCTTACGAACCTGAAAATTTTCGATACAGAAACACGGCTTGGCATACTCAGTGGCGGCGAGCAAAAACGCGTGGCATTGGCTGCAGTGTTGCTTGAAGAACCAGATTTGCTTATACTTGATGAGCCTACAAACCATCTTGATCTGGGCATGGTAGAATGGCTGGAACAATTTTTAATAAAAGCAAATAAAACGCTTTTAATGGTTACCCACGACCGGTATTTTCTTGACAGGGTATGCAATGTGATACTTGAGCTTGAAGACAACAGGATTTATTCGTATCAGGGAAATTATTCCTATTACCTGAAAAAAAGACAAGAACGCAAGGAAATAGAGGCATCTAGTGCTGAAAAGGCTTCTAATTTGCTGAAAACAGAAGAAGAATGGATGCGCCGAATGCCAAAAGCACGTGGCACCAAGGCAAAATACAGGATACATAATTATTATGATCTAAAAAAGAAAGCACAAACAAGCCAGGATGAATCGCTAAAAATAAGTGTGCCTGCCACAAGACTTGGGAAAAAAGTGTTTGAGTTACATAATGTTTCAAAAAGTTATGGAGACAAGCTTCTTTTTAAAGGCCTCAGTTACAAATTTGTGCCCAAAGAGAAGCTTGGTATTATTGGTGATAATGGTACCGGAAAAACAACATTGCTGGATATGCTGGCAGGAACCATTAATCCGGATACCGGCAGGATTGAAAAAGGCCAGACAGTTAACCTGGCTTATTACCGGCAGGATGGGATGTTATTTAATGAGGATGAACGCGTGATAGACGCTATCAGTAAGATTGCCGAGGTAGTGGATATGGGTGGCGGAGAAAGGTTTTTTGCTCAGCAGTTCCTTCAGCATTTTTTGTTCCCGGTAAAAAAACAACAGCAGGTAATATCAAGCCTTAGTGGTGGTGAAAAACGGCGCTTGTATTTATGTTCGGTATTGATACGAAAACCGAATTTCCTGATTTTAGATGAACCGACCAATGACCTAGATATTATTACACTTCAAATACTTGAAGATTATCTGATCGGTTTTGATGGTAATGTTGTTATTGTTTCGCATGACCGTTTTTTTATGGATAAGATCGTGGATCATTTGTTTGTGTTTGAAGAAGAAGGTAAGTTGAAGGATTTCCCCGGTAATTATTCTGATTACAGGGAAACTGTAAAGGAAAAAGAGCGGATGCAAAAAATCCGTAGCACGGTAAAAAAACGAAATGAAAAACCAAAGTCTGAGCCCAAAAAGAAAAATCAGTACAAGCATCGTTTGTCATACAAAGAAAAACTGGAATTTGAAAATCTGGAAAAAGAAATAGAAACCCTGAGCAAATATAAAGAGGAGCTGGAAGCGGCTTTGAGCAGCGGACAACTTGACGCTGAAACCCTGACGGAAAAAGCCCGTGAGTTTTCTGAAATCAAAGCAAAACTGGATGAAAAAGAAATGAGATGGCTGGAGCTGGGGGAGCGGTGAGTTTGTGATGGCACGATAGCACGAAGAAACGATGGCACGATTGTGCACGGCAGGGATGCGATTTATCGCATCCCGGATAAGTGCAACAATTCGCAATGTTGAGATTGAGAGATGGAGTTGATTATGAGTGGAATACGGTGATCGGTAACCTATCAATGCCTGCAATAGGTTGAACATTGTAAAGTAAAATATATCCCAAGTTACATATCCCAAGTTAAAAACTGTGCTTTGTAAGCTTTACGGCACAGCGATCGCCAAGATAGATTACATGATGAAATTAATTTCTTTTTGCTGATAGTGATTTCGTATCAAATCAACCACTATTTAGCATAGAGTGATAATTCATTCCACCAGTGTCATGTCTACCTGTTTTTTCTGCACGTTCACTTTTTCAATTTTCACTTTCACATCATCGCCAAGCATAAAATTCCGGCCTTTGTATTTTCCGGTAAGCTGATGGTTGTCTTCATCGTAGAAATAAAAATCATCGTCAAGCTTTCTGACGGGGATGAGTCCTTCGCAACCATTTTCTTTTATCTCGGCAAACAAACCCCATTCCTTTACACCGGAAATAATGGCCTCATAAATATTTCCGACCCGCTCTTTCAGAAATTCGGCCTGTTTATATTTAATAGATGCCCGCTCGGCACTTACTGCTTTTTGTTCCATTTCACTGCTGTGTTCACACAATGCTTCATATTCTTGAAAATCAGCGCTGGGTTTGTTATCCAGATAGCGGCTTAATAGCCGGTGAACCATCATATCGGGATAACGGCGTATCGGAGATGTAAAATGGGTATAATAATCAAAAGATAAACCATAATGCCCGATGTTTTGTGTTGAGTATTCAGCTTTTGCCATTGACCGAATGGCCAGGTTTTCGATAACATGCTGCTCTGGTTTTCCTTTTACATCTTTCAGCAGATGGTTCATTGAAGCGGAAAGCTTTTCCTGCCCCGATCCTGTGGAAATATCATAACCAAAATTCTTAATAAAATTTCTGAATGATGAAATCTTATCCGGTTGAGGTTCGTCATGAATACGATAAACAAACACAAGCGATTTGTTTTGTTCTTTGCCGATAAATTCAGCCACTTTACGATTGGCAAGCAACATAAATTCTTCAATCAGCCAGTTGGCTTCTTTCATGGTTTTGAAATACACACCTGTGGGTTTTTTGTCTTCATCCAAACGGAATTTTATTTCATCCCGTTCAAAATTAAAGGCCCCGTGTTTATACCGCTTGTCGCGTAATATTTCAGCGAATTTATGCAGTTGCAGAATTTCTTTTGACAATTTGCCTTTGCCGGATTCAATGATGGCCTGGGCATCATCGTAAGTAAAACGCTGGTCGCTGTTGATGATGGTGCGGGTGATATGGTAATCTTTAACTTCAGCCTTATCATTCATTTTCATTATAATGGCATAACACAATTTGTCTTCACCCGGACGCAATGAACACAATACATTGGATAACCGTTCCGGTAACATTGGCACCACACGATCGACCAGGTAAACACTTGTCGCCCTGTCTTCGGCTTCCTTGTCAAGGTCTGTGTTTTCTTTAACATAATGCGTAACATCGGCAATATGTACACCAACTTCCCACAGGCCGTCTTTTGTTTTACGCAGCGAGAGAGCATCATCAAAATCTTTGGCATCTTCGGGATCAATGGTAAATGTGGGAATTTTTCTAAAATCTTCCCGTTTTTTGATTTCAGCCTCCGGAATTTTGTCAACAATGGCATTTGCTTCTTTTTCTGTTCTTTCCGGAAATTTAGCCGAGAGATCATATTCAGCCATGATAGCATGAATTTCCACTTCATTTCCGCCTGGTGCACCAAGCACTTCGGTCACTTTTCCTTCAGGGCTCCGACCGCGTGTTGGCCAGCGTGTGATTTTCACAATGGCCTTATCACCATCATTGGCACCATTCAGCCGGTTGGGCGGAATAAATATATCAAAAGGGATAAATTTGCCATCAGGGATTAAAAAAGCAAAATTGTTACCGGTTTCAACGATACCGACAAAATGTTCTTTACGCCGTTCAAGTATTTCTGTTACTTCTCCTTCGTACGAGAAATCTTTACGCTTGGCAAATAACCTGACTTTTACACGATCCCCCTGCAGGGCTGTTTTTAAATTTTTCCAGGTTACAATTACCTCTTTTTCCACATCTGTGGTAATGATGGTTGCAAAACCTTTTCGCGTAATTTTTACTTTTCCGGTTATATGGCCGGTTTGCATTTTTAGCCGGTATTTTCCGGGATGTATTTCCACCAGGCTTTTTTCTTTGGCCATTTCTTCCAGGATCACCATAATGATTTTACGCGTTGGTTTATCATATATTTCCAACAATTTTGATACCTGCTTATAATTCAGACTTCGTTTAGGGTTGTAATTAAAAACATCTATGATCTGTTTTTTAACCGCCTCTTTATTAAGCCCGTAGCCTTTCTTCTTTTTTTTATTACCCATAATGGCATAACTTTTGTGTTTCTACTTTTTGAAATTTAATTTGCAACATAAGAATTTTATTGTAATTTTAATCAAATTTTTAACTTTTAAAAACCTTGGTAATGAAAACAACAACTTTAATTAAAAACGTTTTGCTGATTGGATTTGTTTCCACAGCTATGATTTTTACTTCTTGTAAAAGTAAAAAAGACGCAGGCAAACCTGCAAATGAAGATGCCGAACTGATGTCAATCCCCTGTCAGAGTGAAGGCAAATCTGATTCTGAATTTTTCAGGGCAGATGCGAGCGCCACTTCCCAGGACATGAATTTGTCACGTGAAAAAGCCTTAACATCTACCAAACAAAGGCTTGCAGGATTCATTGAAACAAAGATCAAATCTGTTACCGACAGGTATGTCAATGAAACAGAATTTGGAGAAGATTCCCAGTTTGAAGCCAAGTTTGAAAACCTTACACGTGAGGTGGTAAAACAAAAGCTTGTAGATGTAGCCGTAACATGTGAAGAAACCTACAAGGAAAATAATGGTAAATTCACTACCTACCTGGCTATTGAAGTAAGCAAAGATGCCATGCTTAACGGTATTGAAAACAGCCTGACCCAGGACCAAAAACTACAGGTTGATTACGACAAACAAAAATTTGAAGAAATTTTTAATGAAGAAATGGAAGAAATGGAAGAAGACCGTCCTTAATGTAACCTGGGTTAGAATTACTGACAAAAATCCTGGTCAAAGTAACAAAAACGTCATCAAAATTGATGGCGTTTTTATTTAGTTAAAAGTTATGTTAGTTCCTGCCTGATTCGTTATCTTTGCAAAAAAATAATACATGGAAAAAAACAACGGACTTTCGCAAACCGAAAAATTGCTTCATACTATCAATGAAGCCATAACAGACAAAAAAGGGGAAAGGCTTGTTAATATTGATTTACGCTCATTGGATAATGCTGTATCAAAATATTTTGTTGTTTGTCATGCCAATTCGGATGTACAAATATATGCCATTACCAATGAAATACTATACCGTACCAAACAAAACCTGGGTGAAAGGGTTTATAACAAAGAAGGCATGGAAAACGCCAATTGGGTGCTGTTGGATTATGTAGATGTTGTTGTCCATATTTTTCAAACCGGATACAGGTCGTTTTATCAGTTGGAAAACCTGTGGGGAGATGCACCAATAAAAGAAATAACGGATTAACAAAACAATAATTTTAATCAAAAGTAACCGTTAATTATATTATTATACGGAAAGTGAAATAAAAACTATGGCAGACGAAAAAGGAAAAGGATTTAAACTAAACAATAAAAAACCAAATCCAAACAATAAAAATAAAAAACCAGGCGACGGAAAGCCAAATTATTCTGCATATTGGATGTTTGGGGCGATAGCTCTCATTCTTATTGCCATGCAGTTCATGGATTTTGGTGGTGGTGCAGAAAAAATCACACGACAACGTTTCGAAAGGGAAATGCTTGCCAATAATGATGTTGAGCGTATTGTTGTTGTCAATAAAGAGCGTGTAGATGTTTATTTGACAGAAGAAGCGCTGGCACAAGGCAAATATGATGATGCTTCAACCGGAGGCATGGGGGGAGGACCACAATATTATTTCAACATTGGTGATGTTGAAACTTTTGAACGTCAATTGGCAGATGCTCAGAAAAATAAACCTAAAGACAAAAAAATTACCGCTGAATACAAGACAGAACATGATTATCTGGGTAACATTCTCACCTGGCTTATTCCATTCGGATTGTTGATATTGTTGTGGGTGTTTATGATACGCCGTATGAGTGGTGGCGGACAAGGAGGCCAGATATTTAATGTCGGCAAATCAAAAGCCCAGCTTTTTGACAAAGAAAAAAACATAAAAGTTGATTTTAATGATGTTGCAGGCCTGGAAGAAGCTAAAGTAGAAGTGATGGAAATAGTTGATTTTCTGAAAACCCCCAAACGATATACAGACCTTGGCGGCCAGATTCCCAAAGGGGCATTGCTTGTCGGCCTGCCCGGGACAGGCAAAACTCTCCTTGCACGCGCTGTAGCCGGTGAAGCCAATGTGCCTTTTTATTCAATATCAGGCAGTGATTTTGTCGAAATGTTTGTTGGCGTAGGTGCTTCACGGGTCAGAGACCTTTTTAAACAGGCTAAAGAAAAAGCACCGTGCATTGTTTTTATTGATGAAATTGATGCCATCGGACGTGCCAGGGGACGTAATCCCAACATGGGATCCAATGATGAACGGGAAAATACGCTTAACCAGTTGCTTACTGAAATGGACGGCTTTGATACCAATTCAGGTGTGATCATTCTTGCTGCTACCAACCGTGCAGATATGCTGGATAAAGCATTGCTCCGTGCCGGACGTTTTGACAGACAGATCCACGTGGACTTACCGGACTTAAACGAACGGGCGGAAATTTTTAAAGTACACACCAAAAAATTGAAATTGTCAAAAAATGTGGATATTAAGTTGTTATCTAAACAAACACCGGGATTCTCAGGTGCTGATATAGCCAATGTTTGTAATGAAGCAGCGTTAATAGCAGCACGAAACAACAAAAAAGCCATTGAAAGGGAAGATTTTCTGGCAGCCGTTGACCGTATCGTAGGCGGACTGGAGAGAAAGAATAAAATTGTTTCCAAAAAGGAAAAACGTACCATTGCCTTTCATGAAGCCGGACATGCAACTGTTAGCTGGCTGCTCGAACATGCAAGCCCCTTGCTCAAAGTTACCATTATTCCCCGCGGGCGTTCACTTGGTGCAGCATGGTACCTGCCCGAAGAAAGACAAATTACCACTACCGACCAAATGCTGGACGAAATGTGTGCCGCTTTGGGAGGAAGAGCGGCCGAAGATGTAATGTTTGATAATGTTTCTACAGGCGCCCTTAACGATCTGGAAAGGGTAACCAAACAATCCATTGCCATGGTAACATACTTTGGCATGAGCGATAAACTCGGGAATTTGTCATACTATGATTCGTCAGAGCAGGCAGGGTATAATTTTACCAAACCATACAGCGAAGAAACAGCCAAAGTCATTGATAAAGAAGTCAGAAATATTGTCGAGCAACAATATGCAAGGGCAAAAGAAGTATTAAAGGAAAACATGAATGGATTAAAAAAACTTGCCGAAAAATTGCTCGAAGAAGAGGTGATATTCAGTGATGACCTCGAAAAAATCTTTGGTAAGCGCAGCCTGCCGGAAGAAGAGCAAAAGCTGGTAAAAGAAATGAACAAAAAAAATAACACAAACAAAAAGACAAAATCCAAAAAAGACACCGCAGGGGAAACCAGGGCGCAGGATACAAAAAAAGAAAAAACAACAAGCACCAAAAGCACATCAGCAGCATCCAGGAAAAAGAAATCAACCGAACAATCCAAGAAATCCAAAACGGGAAATAAAACAAAAACAACCGGCAAAAAAGGAAAAACGAATCAGAAAGAAAACAAGGATAATGCAAGCAATGAACAGTGAAAAAGATTGGGTCAGCGTATTTACAACCGGACAGATACACCTTGCGGCTTTGGCCGAACAAAGCCTGAAAAAAGAAGGCATTCCGGTGGTTAAGATGGATAAGAAAGACAGCTCTTATTTATTTGGGAGCATTGATGTGATGGTGGAAAAAAAACACCTTGATAAAGCCACAAACCTGATAGATCAATTTAAAAAAGATTTGGAAATTGAGTAATTTACTGACACGAAGTATCAGCGGACTTGTTTTTGTTGCTGTGGTGATCTTTTCTATTGTTTCAGCATGGTATGTCTGGGCTGTATTGATGTTAATTGTCAGTTTTCTGGGAACCCTGGAATTTGCCCGCCTTCTGAAAAAGTCAGGCATGTTAGTATTTCCCATAACGGCAGCGGCATGTGCACCTTTTTTTGTTGCTTTTGTTTTTTTATTTCTAACTTTTGGATCCATACATCCCCTACTCTGGATATTAATTGGTCTGCCATTGCTTTTGTTAATCTTAACATCGTTGATAAAGCCGGATGGACTTAGGTCTTTTTTTCCCGGGTTACTGGCTGCAGGATACGTTGCCTTTCCAATCTCCATGACGGCTATATTGATCTGGTTACCAACACGTGTTGCTTTTACAGAATTGGGGTTTGATCTTTTTTCGGCTGCTTATCAGCCACAACTGCTATTATCGGTGGTAATCCTTATCTGGGTTTTTGATACTTTCGCTTACCTTACCGGAAGCCGTTTTGGAAAACATAAGATGGTACCGCGTATATCACCTGAAAAATCCTGGGAAGGTTTTCTTGGCGGGTTGATATGTATGTTTCCGGCCGTTTGGATATTAAATTGGTTTTGGGATTTAATGAATAATCATCAGTGGTTGGGAATGGTTCTTATCATTGCTGTATTTGGGATTGCCGGAGATTTATTTATCAGTCAGTTGAAAAGGATGGCAGGAGAAAAAAACAGCGGAAAACTGATACCCGGTCATGGTGGCATACTTGATCGTTTTGACTCATTTTTGATGGTAATTCCTTTTGTTGCATTATATGTGATGATTATCGTACTGTAATATTCCACCAGTTTCACCGGTGGTTATTCGTATGGAAGCCTTTCAGGCTTCCGCTCTGATTATTTTGTGGCGTGTCCAGTCAATCCTGAAGGCGATGTGGTGAGCGACAGTCAAACCAGATTGAATTAAACGATCTTTTTCTTTGAATGAATATGTAAAGGCACCATATCCATCCTGCCATCCATCAAAATGAGGAAATATATCATTACCCATTATAAATTCTGAGCTTGCAAGTTTTATGTCTTTTATTAAAAGGGAAAGGGCTACTGTTGGATGAATGTGGGTTACAATATGTATATGATTTTCTACACCATTAATGCGGTATAAATAACATTTTTTATTTTTCAATATGCCCCAAATGTATTTATACAACTCTTCCCGATTGGGCTTTGAGAGTGATTTAATTCCATTTTTTGTCCTAAAAACCAACTGATACAAAATTTGTGTGTATGTGCTCACTGTTTTATTTTTTATCTTCTACAAATATAATAATCATTTTAATTTATTATTCAACCCTTTCAGGGTTGGTGATTATACGCGCTATTTACCACCGGTTGCACCGGTGGTTATTCACATTGAAGCCTTTCAGGCTTCTGCTTATTGCAACGATGTACCTCAATGCATCGCTTTCATGCTTCTGTTCTGATTATTTTGTTACGTGCATAGTCAATCCTGAAAGGATTAAACATGAATAGCCACCGTACGACATTCAGCAAAATGGAAAAACAATCGGACAAGGGAAACTTGTGCTTGAATAAAAATATCAGTGAACATTATATTAAAGCCTCCATCTGTAGCCAGGTAGGGATGCGATTAATCACATCCCTACCTGCTACCCAATTAAAAAAAATTATACATTTCAAATTGCATGATTATCACAGTTTCATTACTTTTACCGGTTATTATTCAAATAATTGACTATGAGTAAAATTTTGGTAATAGATGATGAAAAAAGCATCCGGAATGTATTGAAAGATGTGCTGGAATATGAAAAGTACCAGGTAGATACTGCTGAAAACGGGAAACAGGGGCTTGATAAAATCAAAAATAACGAGCCGGAAATTGTACTGTGTGATATTAAAATGCCTGAGATGGATGGTATAGAAGTGCTTGAAAAAGCCATGGAAATAGACCCGGAACTTACGTTTATAATGATAACGGGTCATGGTGATGTTGATTCGGCTGTTGACAGTTTCAAAAAAGGGGCTTATGATTTTATACAGAAACCCATTGACATGAAACGTTTACATGTCACAATAAATAATGCCCTGGAACGCACCAATCTTATTACAGAAACCAAAAACCTCAAAAAGAAAGTCAGCAAGCGGTATAAAATGGTGGGAGAATCAGATGCCATGCAAAAGGTAAAAACCATGATTGATCGTGTAGCGCCCACAAATGCACGTGTACTCATTGTTGGAGAAAACGGTACCGGCAAAGAACTGGTTGCCCACCAGCTACATGAAAAAAGCAACAGGTCAAAAGCTCCCTTTGTAGAGGTTAACTGCGCAGCCATCCCTTCGGAGTTGATAGAATCAGAACTTTTCGGCCATGAAAAAGGGGCTTTTACGTCGGCACATAAACAACGCAAAGGCAAATTTGAACAGGCCAATGGCGGCACAATCTTTCTGGATGAAATCGGTGATATGAGTTTATCAGCACAGGCTAAAGTATTGCGGGCATTGCAGGAAAGCAAAATCAGCAGGGTCGGAAGCGATAAGGATATCCATGTAGATGTCAGACTCATTGCAGCAACAAATAAAAACCTCCGTAAAGAAATTGACAATAATAATTTCAGGGAAGACTTGTATCACAGAATAAGTGTTATCATTATTGAAATTCCGCCACTAAAGGAACGGATAGAAGATATACCCATGCTGGCTGATTATTTTCTGACACAAATATGTGCAGAACATGGCATTCAAAAGAAATCAATCAGTAACGAAGCCATCGAAAAATTAAAATCATTTCCCTGGACAGGTAATATACGGGAATTCAGTAACCTGATAGAACGGCTGGTTATCCTGTGTCCGGATAAAATAACAGGGAAAGACATAGATAATTTCGGTCAACCATTGATTTAAGCCTCTATACCTGCAAAGAAAAAATCCTCAGAAGAAAAAAGTACATTATTATGAAAAAATATTTTGCTCACGAAACAGCGGTAATTGATGATGGATGCATTATCGGTGAAGGCACAAAGATCTGGCATTTTTCCCACATCATGAAAAAGGCTGTGTTAGGCAATAATTGTAATCTCGGACAAAATGTACTGGTTGCGTCTGATGTTACACTTGGCAACAATGTTAAAGTGCAAAACAATGTGTCAATATACACCGGGGTAACCTGTGAAGATGATGTTTTTCTCGGGCCTTCCATGGTGTTTACAAATGTTAGTAATCCACGGTCAGCAGTAAACCGGCGTAGCGATTATGAAAAAACAGTTGTCCGGAAAGGAGCTACAATCGGAGCAAATGCAACCATTGTGTGCGGACATGATATCGGAGAATATGCGTTTATTGGAGCCGGAGCTGTGGTTACCAAAGAAGTAAAACCATATGCTTTGGTTGTTGGTAACCCTGCCAGACAAATCGGCTGGATGAGTGAATACGGACATCGTCTGCATTTTGATGATACAGGGATAGCAACCTGCCCTGAAAGTGGTGAAACTTACAAGATATTAAATGAAAATGTTTCAAAAATTTAACTGCATCTATGGACAATAAAATAAAACGATTTGGTCTCATTGGTGTGGCAGGGTACATTGCTATACGCCATGTAAAAGCCATAAAAGAAACCGGAAATGACCTGGTGGCCACCCTGGATTTGTTTGATTCGGTGGGTTTTCTGGATGCTTATTTTCCGCATGCCGATTTTTTTCACGAATACGAACGCTTTGATCGCCATGTGGATAAGCTGAGGCGCAGAAACAAAAAACTCGATTACATCAGCATTTGTTCCCCAAACTACCTGCATGATTCGCATATCCGCTTTGCATTAAAAAATGATACCCATGCCATTTGTGAAAAGCCACTTGTATTAAATCCCTGGAATGTGGATGGACTGGCAGAAATCGAAGCAGAAACAGGCAAAAAAATCAACACCATATTGCAATTACGATTGCATCCCTCTATTGTGGCATTGAAAGAAAAAATTGACAAAGGGCCGGAAGATAAAGTGTATGATGTTGACCTTGCTTACCTGACAAGCAGGGGTAACTGGTATCATTTTAGCTGGAAAGGTGACACGGAAAAATCAGGCGGTATTTCTACAAACATCGGGATACATTTTTACGATATGCTGACATGGATCTTTGGTGATGTTAAGGAAAACATTGTACATGAACATGGTGAAAAACGTGCAGCCGGATTTCTGCAACTCGAAAAAGCCTGTGTACGCTGGGTATTAAGTGTTGATGAAAATGATTTACCAAAACAAATAAGGGAAAAAGGCCAGCGCACATACAGGTCTGTTACCGTTGAAGGAGAAGAAATAGAATTCAGCAAAGGATTTACCGACCTGCATACCCTTAGTTACCAGGAAATTCTTAAAAACAATGGTTTTGGTTTGGAAGATGCCCGCAAAAGCATTGAAATTGTACATGCTATCCGCAATGCAACACCCATCGGCTTAAAAGGTGATTATCATCCGCTTTGCCGTAAATGATCATTTTTATTTTTGAAAAATAAATCTATTTTAGCGCCCTGAATATTAATTATGTAAATATAAAATTATGTATAAATCCATTGTCAATAAAGAAAAAAAGATTGCCGTTATAGGCCTTGGTTATGTAGGTCTGCCGATAGCCCTGGAATTTGCCAAACATGTACCCGTCATCGGCTTTGATATCAAGCCCGAACGTGTGGAAATGATGAAAAAAGGGATTGACCCCAGCCGTGAACTAGAACCGGAAGATTTTGATAAAAAGGATATCACCTTTACATCAGAAGTGGAGGATTTAAAAGAAGCAAATTTTTATATCGTTGCGGTACCAACGCCCATAAACGAGCACAAGCAACCTGAACTTAGACCGGTTCTCAGTGCATCTGAAACAGTGGGGAAAGTACTAAGCAAAGGGGATTATGTTGTGTATGAATCCACAGTTTATCCGGGTTGTACAGAAGAAGACTGTGTGCCGTTACTGGAACAATATTCAGGAATGACATACATTGACGATTTTAAAGTAGGGTATTCACCTGAACGCATAAACCCGGGCGATACCAAACATACCGTGACCAGCATCACCAAAGTATCATCAGGCTGCGATAAAGAATCAGCAGACAATATTGCCAGGGTATATGAAATCATAATTACGGCAGGTGTACACAAAGCAAGCTCAATAAAAGTAGCAGAAGCTGCTAAGATCATAGAAAATACACAGCGAGATGTCAACATTGCCCTGATGAACGAATTATCAATGATATTCAATAAAATTGGTATCAATACTTTTGAAGTGCTTGAAGCTGCAGGGACAAAATGGAACTTTCTGCCTTTTGTGCCTGGCCTGGTAGGTGGACATTGTATTGGTGTTGACCCCTATTATCTTCTGCATAAAGCAAAACAACTTGGACATCATACCCAAATCATCAACTCAGGACGAGCCATAAATGATGGTATGGGGGCTTACGTTACCAAGGAAACCATTAAATTGATGCTGGCACAGGATAAAGTTTTATCAAATTCAAAAGTATTGGTAATGGGACTTACTTTTAAAGAAAATGTCTCTGATATCCGTAATACCAGGGTAATAGATATTCTTCATGAACTTGATGACTACAAAGTGGCATACGATATCGCAGATCCATATGCCAATCCTGATGAAGTAAAAGTGGAATATGATATTGAGCTTAACGAAATTCAGGATAATTATGATGCCATCATTGTGGCTGTAAATCACGATGAATACATAAAACTGGATGAGAAGTTCTTCCAGTCTGTAAGTTCCGGCCAGGGCATCCTGGTAGATATCAAAGCCGTTTTCAAAGACCGCATTAAAAACATGACTTACTGGAGTTTATAATATCTGCTTCCTGATTGAAACAGCCTTGGATTTATTATCTTTTTTTAAATCAATAGTTTAGCATTATTAATTTATATAATTTTGCTGTATGTACAGTAAAAATAAACATCGTTGGATTCTGTTACTTATTGCAGGTGTTTTGCTTATCGGCTCATGCCAACAGACACCTGAAGATAATGGTGGAAAAATCATGCTGAGTTTCGATGATCAGCATGTAGATAGCTGGTATGCACACCGGCGGCTTTTTAATGATTATAATGCACAGGTTTGTTTTTACGTAACACGGCCCCTGAACCTCAGCGGTGATGAATTTAATAAATTACTGGCATTGCAGGAAGACGGCCATATTATCGGTTCACATGGTATGTATCACAGGCATATAAATGAATTTCCGACAGCAGAAAGCTATTATAAACAGGAAGTATTGCCATCTATACGGATCCTGGAAAATCAGGGCATCCATGTTAAATCCTATGCGTATCCTTACGGCAAGGGCAGAAAAGATATTGACAGTCTGTTGATATCTAAAGGGCTAACAATAAGATATGCCGGCTGGAACTACAGTCATAAGGTATTATCCATGCTGAATAAATATTATATACCACCAAAATCTGAACCAGAAAAATATTTTGCCCTCGGCATTGACCACAATTACAAAATCGGTTATGTTGATATTTTTCTCGGGCTACGCAAAGCGAAAAACGAAAACAGTATAATTGTTCTTCATGGCCATGATATTGACAGAAAATTTGAGGATTACATTACCCATACTTCCAAATTGGAATTCCTGCTGAGGCAATGCAACCGGAAAAATATTGAATTTCACCTGCCGGTATTTAAAAGGACACAGGCCTCTGACAAATCAAATTAGATTTTTATCCTGGCTTCAAATCCCGGTATGGAGGTTTAATATGACAGTGATATGCATCTCATTTTTTGGATTTTTGTATAGACTATTCACCTTTCATGATTAATACTAAATGACATAACTAAACACTTTCTCTGCACATTTGTTTTAAGCTTATAAAACTGTTATTTACACACAGTAAACATCACACACATGATAAATTATTGGCATACAGTTTACTTTTAAAAACAACAGCAATTTGAGAATAAGAAACTTAATCTTAATTTTGCAACCTGTACAAAAGAGAAAAAGGCTTTGAAACATGAATGACGAAGCAAAACAAAATAAATTAATCCGTGATTTCACCGAGAATGAATACAAATACGGATTTACCACCAATGTAGAGCAGGATACCATCCCGAAAGGTTTAAATGAAGAGGTGGTAAAGACCATTTCCGCCAAAAAAGAAGAACCTGCATGGATGCTGGAATTCAGGCTTGAAGCCTACCGCAAGTGGAAAACCATGAAAATGCCGGAATGGGCGCATCTCAATATTCCTGAAATTGATTACCAGGATATAATATATTATGCTGCAACGAAAAAAAAATCAGCCCCCGACTCCCTTGATGATGTTGACCCGGAAATACGGGATACTTTCAATAAACTTGGCATCCCACTTGAAGAACAGAAACAGCTAACCGGGATCGCTGTTGATGCTGTTATGGATTCCGGTTCCGTAAAAACAACCTTTCAGGAAAAACTGGCTGAAAAGGGCATTATTTTCTGCGCTTTCAGCGAAGCCGTGCATAAGCACCCTGACCTGGTTAAAAAATATATGGGCAGCGTTGTACCCAAAGGGGATAATTTTTTTGCTGCCTTAAATTCAGCCGTTTTCAGTGACGGATCATTTTGCTATATTCCTAAGGGGGTACGTGCACCCATGGAATTGTCAACTTACTTCAGGATCAATGCTGCCAATACAGGGCAATTTGAACGCACACTGATTATTGCTGAAGAAGGCTCATATGTTTCTTATCTCGAAGGATGTACCGCCCCGCAGCGGGATGAAAACCAACTTCATGCAGCCATCGTTGAGCTTATCGCCAAAAAAGATGCAGAAATTAAATATTCCACAGTACAAAACTGGTATCCCGGAAATAAAGAAGGCAAAGGCGGCATTTATAATTTTGTTACAAAACGCGGTTTATGCGAAGGCGCAAATTCAAAGATCAATTGGGCACAGGTAGAAACCGGATCAGCCATTACATGGAAATATCCTTCTACCATACTGAAAGGAGACAATTCAGTATCTGAATTTTACAGTGTGGCTGTAACCAACAATCACCAGCAGGCAGATACAGGGACTAAAATGATACACCTCGGTAAAAATACCCGCAGTACCATAATATCCAAAGGCATATCAGCAGGATTCAGTCAAAATTCATACCGGGGACTTGTGAGTGTCTCAAAAAATGCCAAAAATGCACGCAATTTTTCACAGTGTGACAGCCTGCTTTTGGGAGACAAATGTGGTGCACACACCTTTCCTTATGTCCATGCAGACAATGATACCGCTGTGCTGGAACACGAAGCAACCACATCAAAAATCAGTGAAGACCAGATATTTTATTGCAAACAACGGGGTATTTCCGAAGAAGATGCCATCGGGCTTATTGTTAACGGCTATGCCAAAGAAGTGATTAACAAATTACCCATGGAATTTGCCGTTGAAGCCCAAAAATTGTTACAAATCACATTGGAAGGATCTGTTGGCTAATATGAAAGATTATAATAACACATATCAGCAAATTAAATCGTATTTCGAAAAAGCGAATTTTGACAAAGAAGAGATCATAACTATGATCCATAATAATGACCTTTATGATATGTGTTTTCATCTTGCCACAACCAATGATAATCCAGCAGCATGGCGGTGTGCATGGGCTTTATCAGCATGCCGGGAAAAATACCATAAACAAAACAACAATAATTTAGCTTATGTGATCAACATCTTGCCTGCAATAACCCGCGACGGCCACATCAGAGAATTACTGAAATTATTCAGAAACCTTAGATTTGACGAATTTCCGGAAAACAAAACAGGGTTTTTATTTGATTTTTGTATGAAAACATTTCAGGATGCCGGAAAACAATCCGGGACACGGAGCACAGCATTACAGGTATTACTAATATTTGCCCGTGAAGAACCCGATTTACTTAATGAAATCCGGATCACTTTTGAGCATATTAAACCTCAGCTAAGCAATGGAATCAGAAAATCCTGTGAACACAAGATCAACAATTTACAAAACGAATATGAATTTGATTAAAACATATACACATGCTAAAGATCAAAGATTTACACGCAGAAATTGAAGGGACAAAAATACTCAAAGGTATCAACCTGGAAGTAAAGCCCGGTGAAATTCATGCCATCATGGGCCCAAACGGAAGCGGGAAATCAACACTGGCTTCGGTACTTACAGGAGGTAACCTGTTTACAGTAACCAAAGGCAGCATTGAATACATGGGCAAAAACCTGCTGGAAATGGAGCCCGAAGATCGGGCACGCCAAGGCATTTTTCTTAGTTTTCAGTACCCGGTAGAAATTCCGGGGGTCAGCATGACAAACTTTATGAAAACCGCCGTAAATCAAATTCGTGAACACCGGGGACAAAAACCGCTATCATCTCCCGAATTTTTAAAATTTATGCGTGAGCGTAAATCACTTATCGAACTGGATACCTCACTCACAAACCGCTCGGTTAATGAAGGATTTTCAGGGGGTGAGAAAAAGAAAAACGAAATTTTTCAAATGGCCATGCTCGAACCAAAACTTTCCATTCTGGATGAAACAGATTCCGGTTTGGATATTGATGCACTGCGTATCGTTGCTAACGGTGTTAATGCATTAAAGTCTCCGGAAACTTCCAGTATTGTCATTACCCATTATCAACGTCTGCTTGATTATATCATTCCCGATGTGGTTCATGTACTGTATGGCGGACGCCTTGTAAAATCCGGTGATAAAAACCTTGCCCTTAAACTGGAAGAAAAAGGTTATGATTGGATCAAAAGTGAATCAGAGTAAAAATCACACCATGCAAACAAAAAAATACACCGACGCATACATTAAGCTTCAAAAAGCCGGAACAAATAATGTACCGGAGGCAGTTATTAAGGAAAAAGAAGAAGCTTTCAATTTTCTTAAAACACACAGGCTTCCCGGCAAATCAGATGAACGTTACCGGTACATGGATTTTGATGGTATATTCAATAATATACACCATCTCGTTCTAGAAAAACCCAGTGTTGAAGCTGACCTTAACGAATATTTCCGCTGCGAAGTGGAAGAGATGGAAACAGAACTCATACTTTTGTCAAACGGTTATTATTATGATGACAGCATCTCTGCCGGTAAAGCAGATAGAAAAAACGGTAATTTGCCGGAATCTGTTATTGTCTGCAGCATACGCGAAGCCTTTAATAAATACCCTGATCTGATATCAAAACACTATAATCAATACCTGAAAGAACGCGGTGATGGCTGGGCTGTTTTGAATACAATGTTGGCTAATGATGGGGTATTTGTTTATGTTCCTGACAACATACAGCTTAACAAACCAATCCAGATAGTAAACCTGACACATGGTTTTAGTGAAAAAGAATTGTTTCAGCGCAACTTGTTTGTGGTGGGCGCAAATGCTTCACTGAAACTGGTTTTGTGTGATCACAGCCTCAACAACACAAAAGTCATCTCACATATTGCATCAGAAGCATTTGTGGGAGAAAATGCACAACTTCAACTATACGATCTCCAGAATGAACCCGATGAAAGCCATATTTTCAATCACCTGGCTGTATATCAACAAGCCGGTTCAAAACTGACCAGTCTGGCATTTTCACTTCACAGCGGCAGCATACGCAACAACATTTATGTAAAACTGGCCGGTGAAGGTGCCGACAGTAATGTTTATGGCCTGGTCCTTTCTGACAGACAGCAGCGGATGGATAATTACATTTTTATGGATCACGCTGTCCCACATTGCACCAGCCATGAATTTTTCAAATCCATTCTGGATGAAAATTCAAGGGGTGCATTCAGCGGACGGATACTGGTACAAAAAGATGCACAAAATACCAATGCCTATCAGACCAACAATAACATCTGCCTGACAGATACTGCAAAAATGCGCACCAGGCCGCAGTTAGAAATTTACGCTGATGATGTCAAATGTTCACATGGTGCTACGGTCGGCCAACTGGATGAAAAAGCCATGTTTTACCTGCGAAGCCGGGGCATAGATAAAGCCGAAGCCCGTTTTATGATGATGTATGCTTTTGCCAATGAGGTGGTCAGAAAAATTGACATTGAAGCATTGCGTCACCGGGTTGAAAACCTTGTTTCCAAACGTCTGCGTGGCGATGACGTGTTTTGTGAACATTGTTTGCTTAACTGTAATAACAGAAAATAATACACATCAAATCAGGAATAAATTATTTTCCGGCGAAGATTGACAGGTATAATTTTGGCATTTTATTGCTCTACCAGCACCTTAATGTTATTATCATGACATTCGATAACCCCGCTGACCACATCGAAAAATTCTTCTTTATCATTATTTTTCACAACCCTGACTTTGCCTTTTTCAAGGGTTGAGATGATGGGGGCATGATTTTTCAGCATCTGGAAGGGAAATTTTGTTCCCGGTACCTGTACCATTTTTACTTCGCCTTTGAAGAGGGATTTTTCGGGTGTTATGATTTCGAGTAACATAGCGGTTTATTTATTTTCTTCGAGCATTTTCTCACCTTTTTCAATGGCCTGGTCAATGGTTCCAACGAGCAAAAATGCGGCTTCGGGATATTTATCCACTTCCCCGTTAAGTATCATTTTAAAGCCCTTAATTGTATCTTCGATTTTAACAAATTCGCCTTTAATGCCTGTAAAAGCTTCTGCCACGTGGAAAGGCTGTGAGAGGAAGCGTTGAATACGCCGTGCACGATGAACGACAAGTTTATCTTCTTCAGATAATTCTTCCATACCGAGGATAGCAATAATATCCTGTAATTCTTTATTACGCTGCAGGAGCTGTATAACCTGCTGAGCGGTATCATAATGGTCATCCCCGACGATATCGGGGGTAAGGATACGTGAAGAAGACTCAAGCGGGTCAACGGCAGGGTAAATTCCCAACTCGGAAATTTTACGGCTGAGAACTGTTGTAGCATCCAGGTGTGAAAATGTGGTTGCCGGTGCCGGGTCGGTAAGGTCATCAGCCGGCACATATATTGCCTGTACCGATGTAATGGAGCCATGTTTTGTTGATGTAATTCTTTCCTGCAATTCTCCCATTTCGGAGGCAAGTGTTGGTTGATAACCAACGGCTGATGGCATCCTTCCGAGGAGAGAAGAGACTTCTGAACCAGCCTGGGTAAAGCGGAAAATGTTGTCAACAAAAAACAGGATATCTTTGCCTTTTTTATCAGAGCTTTCCCCGCTCCGGAATGATTCAGCAAGGGTAAGCCCGGAAAGTGCTACACGCGCACGTGCACCAGGTGGTTCATTCATCTGGCCAAACACCATGGCAAGTTTTGAATCTTTAAGTTTTTCATAATCAACTTTGGATAAATCCCAGCCACCAGCTTCGAGGGATTTGTTGAATTCTTCGCCATATTTCACAATGTCAGCTTCAATCATTTCGCGCAGGAGGTCATTCCCTTCACGGGTTCTTTCACCTACGCCCGCAAAAACTGACAATCCCTCATATCCGATGGCGATATTATTGATCAGTTCCTGGAGCAATACGGTTTTACCTACACCGGCCCCACCAAACAAACCAATCTTACCACCCTTGGCATATGGTTCAATGAGATCAATGACTTTTATGCCTGTATAAAAGACTTCAGTGGTGGTGGATAATTCATCAAATTCAGGGGAATCAATATGTATGGGATTACCTTCAGTATTGTCAATATCTTTCATTCCATCAATGCCTTTCCCCACTACATTCATCAAGCGACCTTTAACTTGTTCGCCATGTGGCATTTTGATGGGGTTGCCATCAGATGCTACTTTAACACCTCTGTAGAGCCCGTCTGTAGAGTCCATAGCAATTGCCCTGACAGTGTTTTCTCCGATATGTTGCTGACATTCCAGGACAAGTATGTCTCCGTTTTCTTTCTTAATTTCCAACGAATCATAAATGTCCGGAAGCTGGTTGTCCTTGTTGTCAAACATGACATCCACGACAGGACCAATGATCTGAATAATCTCACCGGTAAGTTTAGCCATTTCTTTAAATTTAAATTACACAACCTTACAAATGTAAAAATATTTTGGTTAATAAAAGACTTTAGTTGCAAAATCTAAAAAAAATATTACACTTTAACCACCATAATGTATTAATAAACAAGGTTATGCGAAATTTCATTTTACAATAGTAAGGATTTCTAAATCTACACACCCCTGTTGTTCAGTTTTTCAAGAAAGTTTTTCAATTCAGATTTTTTAACCTGTTCCCGGTTAAGCTGGTCTATTGCCAATGTGGCTTTCTGAAAAAGCGTATTGATTTTATTTAATGCTATCCGGGAGATATCAAGTTGATTATAAATATCAAGGATTGTGTTGATCTTCACTTCATCTGAAATTTTCTGATTTTCATTAACACTTTTCATCAGGGATTTTTGTTCTTCACTGGCAAGCTGATTGGTTAACACCCACAAATAAGTTTTCTTTTGATTGATAATGTCTTTACCGATGGTTTTACCAAAATTATTCTGATTGCCATAACAATCGAGCCAGTCATCCTGTAATTGAAAAGCTGTGCCCATTGCTATCCCCAATTTATGAAGTGTGATAATATCATGCTCTGGTGCTCCGGCCATAAGGCCTCCAATTTTAAGGCTTACGGCAATAAGGGATGCAGTTTTGAGCTTTATCATTTTTAAATATTCCTGTTCGGAAATAACAGGTTTTGTCTCGAAATCCATGTCATATTGTTGTCCTTCGCATACATCCAATGCGGCGCGGGTAAAGGCTTTTGTAACGGCTTGTTGATTGCGTGGGGCACAATTGATAAGATCGGTAGCTATAATAGACATTGCATCACCTGATAAGATGGCTACATCAGGGTTCCATTTAATATGAACGGTTGGTTTTCCCCTGCGCATCTCAGCATTATCCATAATATCATCATGCAATAAGGTAAAATTATGGAAGATTTCTATGCCGGTTGCAGGTTTAACAGCCTGGCTAACATCGGACCTGTATAATTCGTATGCCATTAGCATTAATACCGGTCTCAAACGTTTTCCTCCTGTTTCCAGGCTGTAAGAAATTGGTTGATACAGGTTTTCCGGCTGTGCATCAAAACCTGATTTTTTTACTGAATCATCAACCAGTTTTTGCAATGATTTAAGGTCAGTCATTTGGCCTGTTTTTTAATTCAAAAAGTCCCTGTTCAAGGATTTTGTTGATACCATCTCTGAGACTAATGAGCTCCCTGTTCAGGACTTTTTTCATCATGCTATTATCCGGGCACCGGCGCTGCATATCTCCTTCTTTTAAGGGGGGCAAATAAATAAGTTTAGATGAAGATCCGGTTAGCTCAATGATGGTTTGGGCAAGTTCTTTTATGCTGGTTTCTTCAGATTGTCCGATGTTTATGACATCGTTTACAAGCGAATTGTCATAAGCAATTTTTACACATGCATCCACATTGTCATCGATATAACAGAATGTCCTGGTTTGAGATCCGTCACCATAAATGGTTATATCCTGATTATTCAGTGCCATTTTTAAGAATTTTGTAATGACAAAATCTTTTGTCTGCATGGGGCCAAACGTGTTAAAAAAGCGGAATATGGTGTAGTCTATACCATATTCCTTATTAAAAGATTTAAGGTATGCTTCCCCCAGGTTTTTAACAATGGCATACGGAAGTCTGGAATTCAGCGGTGTTGTGTAAACATTTTGTGGTATTTCAACGGGTTCACCGTAAACCTCGGATGATGAGGCATAAAATATCCGTTTAACCCCAATGTTTTTTGAAATGTTTAGTATGTTTTCTATGCCTTTGACATCCTTTAATACTTTTATTGGATTATTTTGTGTTCGATTAACACCAACTACTGCGGCATAATGGAAAACAAAATCAAAACGATAAGCTAGCATAACTTCCAGCATATCTTTGTAATTGTTGACATCACATTTGATAAACCTGAAGTTGTCTGATTTTTCCGGTAGTTTTTCAATATGCCCGGTACTCAGATCATCAACCACCACTACAAAATTATCTTCATCTTTAATGAGTTTTTTTGCTGTAGCACTGCCAATAAATCCGGCACCGCCGGTTATCAGGATTTTTCGTACATATTGTTTGTTATTGTTCATAGCACTAAAACAGTAAACACCACATCTTCATTTTAAAACCGAAAGATACTAAAAAATACAATCCGGATAAACACAAATAATAAACAAATTACAAATCCGAAATTACAAACATCGCCCCATCGCCATTGGATTTACTGTAATTGTCTGAAATCACGGTATGATTTCAATAAATTGACAATACTAATTGCCATGAGTTTATTTTCCTGCAGGAGGTTAATAAATAAAACACTGGCTTTTGTTCCGTCTTTTTTCTTTTTAATGCGTTTGAGCTGGTTCTTTTTGAGTTTATCAGTGATATCCGAGAAATAATCCAGTTGTTCTTTGACATGATCAACAGCATCAAACTTTCCTGTCATTATCATTTCCCTTGCAGCTTCATGCATTGGACGGTATGCCTGTACAAGTTTTTTCAGGTCTTCGATCTGATGTTTGGATAATTCTTTGTGTTTGTTTTCAACATGTGTTAATGATGGTTCTCCAATGTAAGTTAAACTGTGTGATGCTTCCCTGAGATAATCCAGAACCTGAACATAATTAACACTTGAGCTGACTTCTTCTTCATCAAGTTTTTGTATTGTTTTATATAAATTATTTTTTAATGATTTACTATCTTTACTGATCTTGTTTATGCGTTTCATGTTTTTCTTAAGCGTCTTTTTGTCGTATGCCATCAGTGCTTTCATATTTTCTTTATAAGCATCCAGCATATCTGAAAGGCTGCAACTTACATTGTTTCTGCAAGTTTCAACAAAAGGCCGGTCACCGCTGTACATGGCTTCTTTCCTTGCTGTCTCTTTGTCTTTGCTTTTTTGCTTTAAAAATGTTTTATAGATCAGAATGGCTGCAAGGATACTAAGAATAATTACTGCTACAAAGCCACCAAAATGCAGAATAAACAGCACTATAAAAGCCACCGTAAATGCAGAAAGTGCGGTGATAAACCATCCGGCAATAACAGACAGCACGCCTGTAATTCTGAATACAGCACTTTCTCTGCCCCAGGCACGATCTGAAAGTGATGTTCCCATGGCAACCATAAATGTCACGTAAGTGGTTGAAAGCGGGAGCTTCAGGGATGTGCCGATAGCAATGAGAATACTGGCAACCAACAGGTTGACGGCAGCCCGAAGCATATCAAAGGCCGGGCGTTTTTCTGGGGGCAGTTTTTCGGTTTCCGGGTTGGGTTTGAATTGTTTTTTGATTTTTACCAACAATTTTTTGGGTAATATTTTTCTGTTGAATTTCGACATTTTAACACTGCTGCCAACCAGTGCTCTGGCTATATTTGATGCACCGAACCTTTCTTCCCCTTCATCTTGTCTTCCCAAATCAACAGATGTTTTAACAACGTTCCTGGCTTTTTTTGAAAACCACAGGGTGATTGCCATGATAAAACCGGCAATCAATAACAGGTAAGTTTTTGCTTCTATTGGTTTTGACAGGCTGTGCATTGCAAAAGCTGACGGATCTTCAGCACCGGCGTTGGAAAAATTTAAAAACGAATCCAATCCAGCAAGCGGGACACCGATAAAATTAACAAGGTCGTTGCTGGCAAAAGCCATAGCCAGTGCCATAGTGCCTATGAGCACAATTATGCGCAGAATGTTGATATTAAACAACAAATACAGTATTTGAAGAATAATGGTCCAAACAACAAAACTACCTGATATAATCAAAAAGTGGTGAGTTGAAATCCATTCTTTAATTTCTTCAGTCATGAAAGAGGCACTTTTGACACCTTTGATCAACATGAAATATACAATGGCTGTAATGGCAATGCCCCCAAAAATTGCCCCGAAATATTTTATACTTTTTTCATATTGAAAAGAGAATAAAAGTCGTGAAAAAAACTGCACAATGGCACCAACTGAAAAAGCAATTACCACCGATAATAAAATGCCCATAATAATGGCAAATGCTTTGCTTGTATTTATGTATTCGGCAAGGGGAAGTGAATCAGGGTTATTGTTTATTTTGATAAGCGACATTGCCACCGCTGCGCCAAGTAATTCAAAAACGATAGAAACTGTTGTTGACGTTGGTAAGCCAAGGGAGTTGAAGGTATCCAACAGGACGATGTCTGTCAGCATTACGGCAAGAAAAATAAACATGATCTCATCAAAGAAAAAGTGTTCCGGATGAAAAATACCTTTTCTTGCGATTTCCATCATCCCACCTGAAAATATGGCACCCAGGATAACACCTATGGTGGTTAATATCATCAGGTTACGTAATGATGATGCTTTCGCACCAATGGCAGAATTCAAAAAGTTAACAGCATCATTGCTTACCCCCACCACCAAATCGGTTATTGCAAGGGCAAACAGGACAATTACGACAATTAGATAAAATTCCATTTACAAAATTTCTGATTTCAGAGCAAACATAAAAATCAATTGATCGTGTAATGTTACATGAATGTTAAGTTTTTAATTTTTCAAGAATTTTACAGAAAATTATTTTGTCGTGTTTCCACAAACTGGTATCCCTTTGTTTCTTTCTTTCATGTAAACACACCATAATCATTAAACAATCTGTTTTCTTGTTTTGTGTGCAACAACGATATTGATAATCTCGTACTATTTAGCTTTTGTCCATTTAGTCGGGGATTTATCTATAATTGAATAATGGTTACTAATAAGTCGGAAGACCGAAGACCGAAGACCGAAGACCGAAGTAAAGCATACATTAAAGTAAAAATACTTAACATGATATCTTCTGACTTCCGACTTCGGACTTCTGACTTCCGACTTTTAAT